>JBAZLI010000067.1 GCA_041650355.1 Candidatus Micrarchaeia archaeon
GGCCTCGGCGAAATCGAGACCCTGCTCGGGGACGAGAAGCTCGAGGAAGTAGTGATAAACAACTCCCGCGAGCCCGTGAAGGTTTACCACAAGAAATTCGGGTGGTGCAACACCAACCTGATGCTCAAGGACGAGGAGGCAATATTCGACTACTCCTCGCTCATCGCTAGGAAGGTGGGGCGGCAGATAAACCTCCTCACTCCGTTGCTTGACGCGCACCTTCCGAGCGGGGACAGGGTGAACGCCACGCTCACGCCCATATCCAATTTCGGGAACACCCTCACCATAAGGAAGTTCTCCAAGAACCCGTGGTCGATAACCACGCTCATAAAGAACAAGACGCTCTCGCCGGAAGTGGGGGCTCTCATCTGGCTGTGCGTCCAGAACGAGCTTTCGCTCCTCATAGCGGGCGGAACCGGAAGCGGCAAAACCTCCTTCCTGAACGCTGTCGCGGGGCTTATACCGGCGAACCAGCGCATAATCTCGATAGAAGACACGAGGGAGCTCACGCTCCCCACCTTCCTCCACTGGGTGCCCATGGTGACCAGGGAGCCCAACCCAGAAGGGAAAGGGGAGGTGAGCATGCTCGACCTGATGGTGAACGCCCTGAGAATGAGGCCGGACCGCATCATCGTCGGCGAAGTGAGGAAGCAGCGCGAGGCTGAAATCCTTTTCGAGGCCATGCACACCGGGCACAGCGTGTATTCCACAATACACGCGGACAACGTGGAGCAGGCAGTGAGCCGAATCACCAACCCGCCGATAAACGTGCCCAAGGAGATGCTGGACGCGCTCGCGGGAGTAGTGGTAACGTTCAGGCACAGGCGCTTCAACATAAGGCGCGTGCTCGAGTTCGGGGAAATAATAAAGAACGACGACTTCAGGATTCTGCACCGCTGGGACGTCAAGAGCGACGAGATGCGCGAGGTCGCAGGGCTTTCCAGGCTCGCGGACCTCCTGTCCCTCTATGCCGGGCTGACCGAGAAGGAGATAAAGCAGGACCTGGAGAAGAAGACCGAGGTGCTGAACTGGATGGTCGACAAAAACTATCTGGACGTGGACCAGGTCGGGCACATCGTTTCCCAGTATTATTTCAACGAGGATGACATCTATGAAATGATGAAGAAGGGCGAGAAGACATCCTAGCGTCCGGTGTCCAGATGGACTTCCACGAGCTCGTAGAAGAGGCCAACCGGGCGGAGAAATCCGCCGCGGAAAGGAAGCAGTACCCAGCCAGGCTAAGCCTCCCCAAAACGCTTGACTTTTCCCCTGAAGAATTCGTGGACATGGATTACAAGGACCTGCGCAACGATTACGAGCGCATGGTGAAAGTGGCCAAAGCAACCGGCATGGGATTCAGGCAGGTCGCCGCGCCCGTAGTCCAGCCAGAGCAGGAGCAGAAGCCAGTGCCCAAGGCCGAGAAACCCCCGGGGCAGGAGCGGCAAAAACCGCGCTTCCAGCTCCCTATTCCGAAACCGCTGCGCAAGGTTGAGTCCACGTCAGAAGCCCCATCTGCGCCTTCGAAACCCGTAGAGCATGCGCCCGGTAGAGAGATTGCGCCCGGAGCCAGGAAGCAGGAGCCAGCTCCTGTGCAGGAGGAAAAGCCCGAACCTGCGGAAGCAGAAGTTCCAATTCCGGAAGAGAAAATCGGAGCTCCAGCAAAAAAAGCATATGCTCATGAGGATGAAAAAATCACGTTCGAGCGCGAAGCCCCGGGGCCAGAGAAGGAAGATGAGGAAAAATCCGGGCATGCTGAAGAAGAGCCTGCTGCGCCCGAACCGACGCAGGAACCTGCTCCTGAATTTGAGCGCAGGCAGGAACGCGGATCTGAACGCGAGCGCGAACTCGAACCAGAGAGTGAATCCAAGCAGGAACGCGAAACCGGGCAGGGGCGTGAATCTGAACGCGACGAAACCGAGGGCGCGCCAGAACTTGAACCAGAACCAACGAAGCCGGTGCATGAAGTGCAGATATCGCAAGAGACCAAAGCCGCGATAGGCGAGGCCTCGGAAATTCCATACATCCAGCACCACGTAGTAATTTCCATTGCCGTCCCCCCGCTGCTCTCGATGGACCCGGAGAACGAGGCGCAGAAAAAATACTCCGAGCTCGAGGAGAAGATTCCCAAGGAATCCGGAAAGATAGACGAATCCGAAGTTAAGCAGCGCATGCTTGAGCTCACCAAGCAGCTTTTCAGGGAAAAGAGCGTGAACCAGAGGCAGAAGATAAAGGCGGAGATAACGTCCCTGCGCGAGATGCTCTCCAAGAAGCCCGCAGCCGCGAAGCGCCCGCTCTCCTACGTCGCGAGCTTCTTCAACACCATGGAGGTGGACCAGAAAATGGAGCTCGCGGCCGCCAAGGAATCTCTCTCCAAGGAGTACAAGGAGAACCTGGCGCGCACTCTTGACGCGTTCTCCTCGTCGCTCAAAATAACCCGCAGCGAGGAGGAGCGCAAACGCATCTACGAAACTCTTGTTTCAGATCTCGAGAACCTGCAGTCCCAGGTCGAATCCCTGGGGGACAAGTACGAATCCTTCTTCCTGAGGGAGCACACGCTCTCGCTCCAGAAGCTCAGGGACCTGGCCGCGCTCAAGAGCGAGAAAACCGTGGCCCAGGGTATAGAATCGAAAATAGGCGAGATGAAGTTGGAGTACGCAGCCGAATTCCTCTCATTCCAGGAAGCGGTCAAGAAGGAAGTGGCGTCCATAACAAAGACCAAGAAGCACGAGGCGCTCGAGGGCGAGATGAGCAAGGAGATGGAGCTCATACTCTCTATAGTGAACATGAGCGCAGAGGAGCTCATGAAATACGTCCATTCCCGCCACCCTGGCGAGTACAAGGAGCTTGAAAGCGGAAAGATGACAAAGCTCGAATTCCTTTCTCGCGCAAGGCTGCTGGTGGCGAAAGATTCGGGATTGGGCAAGGATACTATAAATAAATATTTCGGTGAAATATAGATGGGGTCAGTTCCATGAAAGAAGACGCAGATGAACAAAAAGTTTCGCAGTTCCCGGCCCAGAAGCCGGCGAAGGCGAGGAAGCCCAAAATGTCACCCTCTTTCGCCGATGCTCTGGCGCCCTATTTTCCGGACTTGAAAAAGAAGCTCTACCGCGCATCCATGCCCGAGACTCCATCCCAGTTCCTCGAGCGCGCAATATTATCCTCGTTCTTCGTGGCTGTGGCCCTTTCCCTCGTGCTCGCGGTGTTCCTCAACATCCTGTACATAAGCCCGCTTTTCGCAATCGCGGCACTCATATTCCTGGTCCCCGCGTCGTTCTTCTACCTCATGCTATACCCTGAGGCGAGAATAATCCGCCGCCAGCAGGACATAGACGCGGAGCTGGTGTTCGCAGGCAGGCACATACTCATAGCGCTCAGGGCAGGCATGCCGCTTTTCGACGCCCTCGTGGGCGTTTCCAGCGGCTACGGCGCGGTGAGCGAGGAATTCAAGCGCATAGTGGAGAAGATAAACCTCGGCATACCTATGGGCCAGGCGCTCAGGGAGGCTGGGGAGAACACCACGAGCGGCGCGTTCGCGCGCATAGTCATGCAGATAGCCAACGCCATATCCTCCGGCGCCGACGTCTCGTCCTCGCTCGAGATAGCGCTCAACCAGATTGCGAAGGAGCAGGCAATAGCGCTGAAAGCCTACGGCCAGAAGCTCAATCCCACCATCATGTTCTACATGATCATCGGGATAATATTCCCGTCGCTCGGCGTGGCGTTCGCGATAATACTGTTCTCGCTCGTGAGCAGCGGAGCCATAGGGCTCAATCCGACATCCCTAATATACGTGCTGGTGTTCATATCCCTGGTGCAGTATCTCTTCCTCAGCCTCGTGGAAAGCTCGCGGCCGAGGTACGTGTTGTGATAGCATGGCTTCGTTCAACTTCGAAAACCTCGGAAGGATTTTTTCCAGGGAGCAGATGCGCTCCTTCGGGAAGCAGATACACGCGTCAGGCATAAACGCAACCCCGGAAGCTTTCGCCGGCTACCTGGTCCTCACTACGTTCTTCGCCACCCTCTTCTTCGCACTGGTGCTCGTGCTCCTCCCATCCTCGGCGACTTACTTCTACTCGCTGACCAGCAACGCCCTCGCGTCGCTCAAATTCCCGGCCCTTGCGCTCAGGCTCATTGCAATACTGCTCATACTGCTGGTTTCCGCTGCCCTCACCATCTTCTCCATCTACTTCCTGCTCTCGGCAATACTCATCTTGCGCATCGAGGCCAGGAAAAACGCGGTGGAAGTGATACTCCCTGATTTCCTCACGCTCATAAGCGCCAACGTGCGCGCCGGCATGACCCTGGACCAGGCAATCTGGTACTCGGCAAAGCCGGAATTCGGCATCCTCAGCCAGGAAGTGAAGAACGTGATGAAGGGCGCGTTCAGCGGCGAGTCGCTCAACGCGGCGCTCGACAAGCTCAGCGAGCGTTTCGATTCCCGGGCCTTGGATCGGACGATACGGCTGATAAAGCAGGCGTCCTACACTGGCGGCGAGGTCGCCAAGGTGCTCGAAATGACCGCCTCGGACGCAAGGGAGACCGCGATACTCAGGAAGGACATAGCCGCTTCGCTACTCATCTACGAGATATTCGTGGTGATTTCCGCGGCTATAGGCGCGCCATTCCTTTTCTCCGTGGTGAGCAAGCTCCTCGGAATACTGGAAAAGTCCTTCCAGTTCGTGCCCCAGACCACAGCCGAAATGGTGACTTTTATAAGGCCCACCGCGCCCCTCGTGACATCATCAGATTTCTATTACTTCTCCATAATATCTATATTCGTAACCGTGCTGATATCCTCGCTCATGGTCGGTTCGGTCCAGACCGGCTCCAAGAACCAGGGCCTCAAGTATTTCCCGTTCATGCTCGTGCTCGCGTACGTGGTCTACTTCCTGGTCGGTTCTTTGCTTACATCGCTTTTCGCAAGCATGATTTGATTGCTTCCAGTGCAATATACGATAATAGAGGTGATA
>JBAZLI010000068.1 GCA_041650355.1 Candidatus Micrarchaeia archaeon
CACCGGCCCTGAACTGGAGTTTTTCCTCTTCAAGAGGGAGAACGGCTCGCTCAAGCCGCTCCCGCACGACAAGGGAGGTTATTTCGACTTGAACATGGATCTCGCATACGAAATCAGGAGGGACATGAGCGTGATGCTGGAGAAATTCGGCCTTGATGTCGAGACCGCGCATCACGAATGCTCGATTGGCCAGCACGAGATAGACATAAAGTACGGGAACGCGCTCAAAACCGCGGACAACGCGCTCACCATGCGGTTCGTGATAAAGGCGGTTGCCGAGAAGCACGGATTGCTCGCGACGTTCATGCCAAAGCCCATCGCAGGCATAAACGGCTCGGGGATGCACGTGCACCAGAGCCTGTTCAAAGGGGATGTGAACGTTTTTTTCGACTCCAACGAGAAGTACAGGATTTCCAAAACAGCTAAAAACTTCATCGCGGGCCAGCTTAAGCACATCAAATCAATATGTGCAATCACTTCCCCAACCGTGAATTCGTACAAGCGGCTCACCCCTGGATACGAGGCGCCGGTCTACATAAGCTGGGCTTCCGAGAACAGGAGCGCGCTCATACGGGTTCCTGCGTTCCAGCTTGAGAGGCCCAAGGCAGCGAGGATAGAGCTGAGGTGCCCGGACCCCTCCTCCAATATCTACCTCGCTTTTGCAGTGATGCTGAAGGCCGGGCTGGATGGGATAAAAAGCAACATGCAGCCCCCGCAACCGGTGGAAGAGAGCCTGTACGAATTCGACGACGCGAAGCTGGAGAAGCTCCAGATAGGCCAGCTTCCTGCCTCGCTTTCCGCTGCGCTCAGGGAAATGGAGGGCAGCGCGCTCATGAAAGAGACCCTGGGCGAATACTTATTCAGCAAATACCTCGAGGCGAAGGGGAAGGAATGCGACGAATTCAGGCTGCACGTGAGCGAATGGGAGATAGAGCGGTATGCTGAAGTGTATTGAATTTGTCCGTCTCCAGGCAGGCGGAATTCGAAGTGCGCCATAGAGGCCGAAGGCATAGGCTACGCAAACGGGCGCCTGTTCATCAGGCTCAGTCCAGCTTGGTTCTTTTCCCTTCCTTCTCGAGCCACACGCCGGGCTGCCCTGCAGTTATGCGCCCTATCGCGTCAGCCTTGATTCCGTATTTCTTCGCGATGCGGATTACCTGGTCCGTGTTGCCCTCGGATGCGACGACGCACATGCCCACGCCCATGTTGAACGTGCGGTACATCTCGCGCTCCTCGACCTCTTTCGCGAGCGCCTGGAACACCGGCGCCGGCTTGGGCATGTTGTCCAGGACAAAGCCGCACTCCTTGTTCAGGCGCGTGAGTTTTGAGAACGCCCCCCCTGTTATGTGCGCGAGCCCGTCTATCCTGCACGAGGACATCATTTCGAGCACAGGCTTCACGTATATCCGCGTGGGCGCCAGCATCTCCGCGCCCCATTTTTTCACTTCGAGAACTTGGCGCGCGAGCGTGTACCCGTTGCTGTGCAGGCCCGAGCTTTCCAGCCCGATTACGACGCCCCCGGGCTTTATCGCGGCTCCGGTTATCAGCTCGCGCTCTATTTCCCCTATCGCAGTGAACGCAAGATCAAAAGGGCGTCCGTCGCCCTTTATTATGTCCGGGAGTATCGCGGTCTCTCCGCCCACTATCTCTATCCCGCTCTCCTGGGCGCCGGCCATGAGGCCCTTGAGTATCTCCTCCACCAGGCCTGAATCCTCGCTCGAAAGGGCCAGGTAGTCAACGCCTGCGAGGGGCGTGGCGCCGACGCATATTATGTCGTTCACGTTCATCGCTATCGCGTCTATGCCCACAGTGTCGTATTTGCCCATGGCCTGCGCAACTAGCACCTTGCTCCCGACGCCGTCGGTGTGTATGGCGAGCCTGCGGCCGCGCAAATCCACTATGCCGGCGTAATGCCCCACAAGGGCGCCCTGCTTGCCAGCGAATATGGTCCGGTTTATCATGTTCTGCATGGATTTCACTTTATTCACGTCCACGCCTGCCTCGGAATAGGATTTCATAACATCACGTTCCACGGTGCTTGATTCGGAATTAAAAGGCGTCAGGATATATTTAAATATGTAGTCCCCCCATCTGGAACTGCTAAGGAAGGGTGTTGTTATGGCGTTGGAAATACTGCCCGAGCTTGCTATTACGCTGCTCCAGTTTGTCGCGGGATTGGTCGTTTCTATGGGCGCAGTTTACATAGCGCTCAGGACTTTTGACATATTCACGAAGAATCTCGATGAATGGAAGGAGATGAAGAAGGGAAACAGCGCGGTGGGGCTGCTCCTCGGCGGCATAATCATCTCCATATCCCTGGTGCTCGAAAGAGGGGTTTCCACGCTCACGGCGCCCATAACTGCCGGAATGGAGCCCAACACGCTCGTCATCGCGCTCGCCCTGGGCCTCGTGAACCTTGCCGTAAGCCTACTCGCATCTGTTTTCGCGATATACGTGGCGATAAAGGTTCTTGACGCGATAACCACGGACATAGACGAGATGGCTGAGCTCAGGAAAGGGAATATCGCAGTGGCGATAATGATGGTTGCGGTGCTGGTCGCGGTCTCGTTCGTGGTGAGGGGCGCTGTTGAGGGAATATCATCCATCCTCAGCTCCACAGAACTGCTCAGGCTCCTGTCCGGCGCATGAAAGCGCCTGTTTTTCTTCTTTTCCATCCAATTCTTCTTCTGGTGCCTTTCATGAACATAGACAAATCCAAGAACTTCTCGGAGTGGTATAACGAAATCATAAAAGAGGCCGGGCTGTGCGACCTCAGGTACAACATAAAGGGCTTCATAGTGATAATGCCCTGGGCGATGAAGAGCATAAATCAGATATATGATATTTACGAGCGCGAGCTCCAGAGGCGCGGCCATTCCCCTGCGTTCTTCCCTTCCCTTGTGCCTGAAAAAGCCTTCCTTGCGGAGAAGGAGCACGTGGAGGGCTTCACTCCTGAAGTGATGTGGGTCACAGAAGCAGGAAACAAGAAGCTGGAGGAGAGGTACGCGCTCAAGCCTACTGGGGAAACCAGCATATACCCTATGTACGCGCTCTGGGTCAACGGGCTCTCGGATTTGCCCGTGAAGATTTACCAGCGCGGCTGGGTGTGGCGCTACGAGACCAAGGCCACCAAGCCGTTCGTGCGCGGGCGCGAGTTCCTCTGGATAGAGGCGCACGACGTCTTTGCTACGAATCCGCAGGCCAGGGCCCAGGTGGTTGAAGATATCTCAATCGCAAAGGAAGCGGTGTGGAAAACGCTCGGGATTCCGTTCATATTCTTCAGGCGCCCCCAGTGGGACAAATTCGCAGGCGCGGATGATACGTTCGCAGCAGACACGCTGATGCCTGACGGGAAAGTCCTGCAGATTGCGACCACGCACCTGCTCGGCCAGCACTTCTCCAGGGCCTACGGGATAAAATACATGAACGAAAGCAACGATGCAGTGCACGCATGGCAGACCTGCTACGGACCGGGGATAAGCAGGATATACGCGGCTTCTGTAGCTGTGCACGGGGACAACAAGGGGATGGTGCTTCCTTTCTGCATAGCTCCGGTGCAGGCGGTCATAATACCCATAATGAGGAAGGGCGGCGACGGAAAAGTCCTCGAGGCTGCGAAAACCCTTCTGAAAAACCTTTCCAAGGCTGTGCGGGCTGAGATTGACTTGAGCGACCAGACTCCGGGATTCAAATTCAACCGCTGGGAGCAGCGCGGAGTGCCCATGCGGATTGAGATAGGGGAGCGTGACCTTGCAGACGAGAGCGCAATTCTCGTTACGAGAGATGACGGAAAAAAGAGGAGCGTGAAGCTTTCCGAAATAGAAATCGAGATTCCAAAGGAAGGTGCCAGGCTGGACGCGAGGCTCATGGAAAAAAGCTCCAAACTGTTCAGGGATGCGCTCGATTCCGCAAGGAATGAGGAGGAGATGGCCCGGAAAGTGGACGCAGGGAAGATGGTCGAGGTTCCATTCTGCAGCGAGGAAAAAGATGGGGAAGGGTGCGCGAAGGCGATAAAGGAAAAGCACTCCATAGACGTGCGCGGAACCATCTGCTCGTTCTTCGATTCCGATGAAGTGACTCTGGAGGCGAAACCGCCTAAAGCTGAGAAATGCGTGCACTGCGGAAAGCCTGCGAAAGCAAGGATGTACGTTTCCAGGCAATACTAGCTGGATTAAAAAGTTCCTGCGCCCTAATTTTGCTGTTGCAGCCCCATAGTCTAGCGGTCAAGGATGCGAGGCTTTGGACCTTGAGACCCCGGTTCGAATCCGGGTGGGGCTAATCTTATTTTATAGCCGGCTGAAGAAACCATTCGGCCACCATATATCAAACCTCTGTCGGGCGCAACATTCCCGCGATCCGAATAATACTGTAGGTCTGCCATAATTTGCAAAATCCGAGCAGATTTATAACTCGAAGAATTCGATGGTTAAAAACTTGAGACCCCGGTCGGAAAAACCGAAGGTTTTTTCGAGCTGGCTTTCGGATTGCCGAAAGGCGGATTCGAATCCGGGTGGGGCTATTTCACTTTCCTTATCTTCTCCTCCAAAGCCCTTTTCTCCTTTTCCCCTATGAACCTGTTGTTCCTGAAAAAATCCGCGTAGAAATCGTTGAGCATGGATTTGGTCTTCGCCCGGTCTGAAAGATATGCGAGCTGGAGAT
>JBAZLI010000069.1 GCA_041650355.1 Candidatus Micrarchaeia archaeon
GCATTTGCCGCACCTGAATTTTTCCACCACTGATTCAAGGGCGAGGCCCAAATAGTTGGAGAGGAAATCCTTGGCCTCTAGGATTTTTCCGCAATTCGGGCAAATCTTCAGTTTTTTGTCCATTCTGGGAGAATCACGGCTTGCCTTTAAATTCCTTGGCGTTTGGAGGTATGTCAATTACATCTCCGAGCTCAAGCCGATACTTCCCAGCCGGCTTTTCTGGAAGCACAAAACGCTTTATTTCAGCATGTATGTTTCTGGGATCAACTTTCGGGTCGCGCACGCCGACTAATCTTTTGTCTGGCGCAATGCCTGGCTGCCATCCTATAGTGCACACTCTCATCCGAGTCATTAACCCACCCGATTCTAATTGGTAAAAAAAGTATTTAAATGTATTTTTCAGCCCATATATAGCTTCCCTACTTCCATCTTTCCGTCAGAAGTGAAATTTATCCCGAGAGCCCGGAGTGCGGACGTGTCCTTCCTGGAGAGCATGTGCGTGGTGTGGAGTTCGCATGAGTGCAAATCCCCGAGGCAGTCGAACGCCTTTCCGGCTTCCCCGTCGTTTTTCGCGCTTATCGCAAGCACCACGAGAATCTCGTGAACATCCAAATTTTCCGAATCCTCCTCGTGCATCTTCTTCTTCAGCTCCTTTATCTGGTGTATATACTCTAATGGAAGAATGTGCGTGTCGTCTATTTTTGCCAGCTTTTTCAGCGCGTTCACTATCGCAGCTGATTCTGCGTGCATAAGCGGGCTGTTCTTTCCTGTAATTACGGCGCCGTCCGGGAGCATTATCGCGCACCCCACTTTCAGCCCCTGGTTCCCGTGCGCCTTCTCCGCGGTTTTGCGCGCAGCTTCCACCACAGGCCGTTCCGAGAACGAGATTTTGTGCCTGCGCATGAGCTCTTTTACGGAGAAAACAGGCTCTTCCTTCCCGGTTCCGGAAAGGAAATCAGAGAGGTATGCGAAATACCTCCGTATTATCTCTTGGCGCGCCGCATGTTCGCACAGCTTGAGATTCCTGATTCCGGAAGTCATCCTGTTCAGGCCCATGTCCGTGGGGGATTTGTACGTGCGCATGAAGTTCTTTTCCGAGATTATGCGGTTGAACATGCTCTGTATCATCACGAAACTCTTGACGTCCCGGTTGTAATTGACCGCCTTAATCCCGTAGGCTTTCAGATGGTACGGGTCTATCAGGTTGTAATCGTCTATGTCAGCGGTCGCGGCCTCGTACGCGAGGTTTATCGGGTTCGCAAGCTGGAGGTCCCATATAGGGAAGCTCTCGAATTTCGCATATCCCGAATCCACTTCTTTTATGTAATCCTGGTAAACCATGGCGAGGCAGGTGGCCATTTTTCCCGAGTTGGGCCCTGCGCCGGTCACTATCACTATGGATTTTTGGGTTTTGATGAAGGGTTTTTTCCCGAATCCGCGGGATGATGCAATTGTTTTCAGGTCGTCCGGGTAATTATTTATCAGTCCGCGGTAATACACGCGGTAGCCCTGCTTTTTCAGGAACCCCCCGAACTGCTTTGCTGCCGGCTCGCCGGAAAAAAGGTTTATAACGACGTTCGGGACAGCGAACCCGTAGCCCTTTATGGAATCCAGCATCTTGAGCGAAAAATCCCTGTAGGTTATTCCTAAAGCGCCCATCCTTTTTCCGTTCTGCAGGTCCCGCGCGCTCACGCAGAAGAGGAATTCCAGGTGCCTTTTCTGGGCGAGCCGCTTTATCACTTCCATCTTGGAGTTGAGGCAATAGCCAGGGAGCACGCGCGCAGCGTGGTAGTCGAAAAGGAGCTTTCCGCCGAACTCCAGATATAATTTGTGGAAGTGGGAGGCGCGCTCTATTATCGCGTCGGACTGGACATCCAGGTATTTCGCACTGTCGAAGCCAGTCCTGCCCATGAAGGAGAATGAGTTTTTCAGCATGGAGTTGAAGGGGGCAGTAGAAAATAAATACTTATCGCGAGTTCAAGCATTGGTTTTTCGCATGGAAAAGGATTCTCAGGAAAGCCCGGAAGGCGAGGGCGGGATGGGATTCGGGAGGATGATTGCGCTCAGCGACGGGGTTTTCTCGGTTGCGATGACGCTCCTCGTGATTAATCTGACCATTCCGGACGGTGTGAGCGCACAGAGCCTGCTGCCGGCGGTAATCAGTTTATGGCCGAAATACCTGGCCTTTGTGCTGAGCTTCTACATAACCGCGATGTTCTGGATGAACCATCACAGGATGTTCAGGAGCATAAGGAAGCACGATTATGCGCTCTTGTGGCTCAACCTGATCCTTCTCTTCTTCATAGTCACAATACCGTTTGTCTCCATGCTGATAGGGGAATACGGGGACGAGACGCCTATTCCGGTTATTTTCTACGCGCTGATTCTCGCGGTTGCGGGATTCATGGAATACGTGGTATGGGATTACGCGACTGGAAAGGCCAAGCTCGTGGAGGCCAAGCTTTCAAAAGAGCACATAGAGCAGACGAAGAGAGTGATGCTCACGGCACCCGCGATATTCCTGGTTTCTGTTTTGGTCGCGCCCTTCAACCCGCAGGTTGCGATGCTGATGTGGCTGCTCATCTACCCTGCGAAAAAGGTGGCTGCGGCTTTCAATTGAGCGCGAAAACGCTGTAATTCAGATACGCGGCAAACGTGGTCCAGAGGATGTACGGAATTAAGAGGAGCGCCGCGTTCCTTGAAATCGGATTGAACTTCCAAATTGTGGCTGCGATGAGAATCCACATCGGAACTATCACCAAAAGCCCGTAAAGCGGAGAATGCAGGCCGAAGAAAGCTATTGACCAGAGGACGTTGAGCGCGAGCTGGGCTCCGAAAAATATCATCGCGCCTTTCTTCTCCTTGCTTTTGCTTGAGTAAACCAGGTAAAATGATATGCCCATGAGCGCGTAAAGAAGCGTCCACGCAGGCCCGAAAACCCAGTTAGGGGGCGTGAGAGCCGGCTTAGCCAGTCCGGAGTACCAGCCAGTTATGGAAGACGCAGTGAACATCGCGCCTATTGCCCCGGCCAGCTCGCATAAAATTACGCATCCGATGAGCTTCAATGCCTCCCTGGTCTCCATGTGCCCATCTCATTCGCACTTGTGCCCTCCGAAATTGGACTTGAAGAATCCGGCAATGAATCCGAGCATCGCGCCTATCGCGACCAGGTTCGGATTGGCCACTCCGAAAGCCATGAAGCCCTCTTTCACCAAAGGCCCGATAATTGGTGCAATGCTGACTATCCAGCCCCCGATTGCGCCCATTACGGCCCCGAGGATTGCGAATATGAATATGGCGAGTATCCCCACCATGGCTACGAACACGCCTGCAATTGCCGCAAGAACGCCTGCCCCTACCGCTTTCAGGAAATCAAATCCCATCCAATCACCTTGTTTTTTCGTTTTCCGCGTTTCCAACTTCCGCTTGCCCTTCCTTTTCAATGAAGGAAAGCCCCATGGGCTATTTACCAATGAGTGCATTAAAAACCTTATCAATGGCGTCCATTTCAAAGGCAGGGATTGAAACAAATTCCATGCAATAGGCCCTCTCGAAATCGCTTATGAGCTCGCGAGCGATGCCTTCCCTTTTGAATCTCCGCTCCAGTCGCGAATAATAGCTGGCCATCTCGTTTTGGGAATTGAGCTTTCCGGGGATTTCTAACATCCCTATTCTTTCCCCATAGGCGGCTATCCGCCTCACGAGCTTATAATATTCAAGAAAGGATTTGCGGAGGTCCATGCCCAGGAGCTTCGCAACCTTCGGAGTTCCTTCAAACGGATATTGCAGAAAAGAATATGTGCTTCCCAGCACGTGGTCGAAAACGCTCAGGCCGGAGTTTTTGGAACTCGGATCGGCGTCCATAAATAGCTCTATGCCCGTTCCTTCTATTTCGTTAGTATGCTTTGTATGCGTTCTATTTGGATGATGCGCGTAAGCGTGAAACTCGAGGAAAAGCTTGCCTTCCCAGCTTTTGCCGAATGCTGTGTGAATCACCCTTGCGCGTTCCAGCGCATCGTAGAAAGCGAGCAGTGTATCTGTAGCAATAATTACTGTTTCAAAACGGCTCCAACCTCTTTTTTCTATCTCTTTCCTCAGCTCGAATGCCTTTTCGCTGCTTCTGGGGCTGGGAAGATTTTTTACTGCTATTCCTTCGCACAGGAGCTTTTTCTCAAAAATTTTCCTGAATGCATCAGCTGCCCCGAACTCGGTTGAATGCGGGACAGCAAGGAAAACTTCCTTTATCCCAGAATGCGGGGGCTGGGCGTAAAAACGGTTTTTAGGCTTAGGCATAAGCAGATTTCAGCTAGAAAATATTTAAATATACGTTTTCCCATTTTTTAAAACATTAAAGCCTATGGCCGGCATAAATGCGAAAGCAATATAAATTCCGGATTGGAATTTCCCTTATGGAAACCAAACCCAGGGGAAGAACTGCCGGATTGGGCGCGAAGCTTGACGCTGTGAAGGCGCTGGAGGAACGCATGGATTTCCAGCAGCGCGTAATGGAGGACGTGGAAAAAACCAGGGCAAAGCTGTTTTCAGAGCTCCCTGTCTTCCAGGTGAACATGCGAATTCAGGAGCTTGCCCCAGGGGAAATCAGGCACGCAGAGGGGCCGGATATTTCCAAAGTCGCAAAAATAG
>JBAZLI010000070.1 GCA_041650355.1 Candidatus Micrarchaeia archaeon
GTTCGCGGATTGCCGGGATGGATGAAAGGGTTCGCTCATACAAGTCCATGTAGCACTTCGTGGGCCCGTCTTCCAGCAAAGCGCTCGCCGAACAATCCGGGTATCTGTCCGCGCAGAAATCGATGCCTGCCTTCGAGATGATAGTCTCGCATTCAGTCGTATTCCGCGGTAGTTCCGCAGAAATGTTGATGACGGGCTGGGTAGGGCAGGCCTGGCTCGTGTTCAGGCAGCGGCATGACGCATTGTAGGCGTCCCACGTCTTGCTCGAGTTCTCGGTGAGATTGACGGACTCGTCGATTCTCGGAAACGCCGGGCAGCAGACCTCCCGCCCCTCCCATGAATTGCATTCCCCGAAACCCAGCGACGCATTTAGCGCTGAAATCGGCGGGCCTGCGCAGGTAACGTTGGCCGGCGCGTCCGTGGCGTTCTGCCCGAAGCCTGGCGCAAGCGTCAAGTTCCGCCTGCAATCCGCGGAAACATTGATGTTCGCCGCGGCATTCGAAAAATTGCCCGTACCCGGACTAATCACCACCGAAAGATTTTGCCGGCAATCAGCTGGCGTCGTAGTCGGACAAACGACCGGGGTAGGCGTGGGAGTCGGTACAGGGGTTGAAGTCGGAGTCGGGCAAATGACCGGCGTGGGAGTCGGAGTTGGAACTGGAGTGGGAGTCGGAGTTGGGCATGCCAGCTGTGCCTGGCAGCGGAACGTCGCGTTATACCTGGCATCCGGAAGCGTATAGTTCTGGCCGGCGAACAGATTCCGGTCGTCGTCGATTGCTGGGAACGCCGGGGCGGACGCGCTCGCGTTGTCAACGCAGAAAAAATTTTGGGAAAACCCGAGCTGCGTGCTCGAATCATGGACTGGCAGGTACACGGTGTAATTCGACTGGTCCACGGTATGAATGACATAACACAAGCTCTCCGGAACGATTTCCAGCGCCGCGTTCACCGGCTCGGTTTCGTTCACGTCCACGCACGCGGCGCACGCCAGCCCGGCGAACGCCATCACGCAAAACAGGTAGATTGCCGATTTCATTCCTCATCATCTCCTTGCGGGTGTAGGCCCGCCTCCCTCATCCTCGCTGCAATCGCGAGCGCCTGCTCAAGTTCTCCCTCGAACTTCTCCTGGCGCGGCTTCATTTTCTCGAAAACTTCATACGGGAGAACACCCTCCATTATCTTGAAGAGTGGGGACCGGAAGTTGGTGTATGGCGGGCAAATGCCCTCGAAAACGAGGGACCAAATCAGCCTGTTCCCTTGCGCATGCCGCGGACGCACGTACACTAGGAACAGGTTGAATTCGTTCCAGTGGACCTCGTAGAGGGCGTGTAGCAAGTCAGCCAGAGTGAAGGGAAGGCGGCGCGGAGTGGACGCATCGCTTGCAGTGCGATACCACTCTGCCACCACGAAAGCCGGATCCGGCCTGCTTGGCAAATCCATGCCCCGAGTCTCCCCTCTCACCGAAAAATAGACTACTGCGGCGATGCCGACGATTAGCAATAGCAGCCATGGTAATGGGTATTCGATTGCCCCAGCTAGAACCCAGCTGATGACTCCCAAGTACCATGCAGCCATCACCGCAACGAAGCAGGCGACTGCTATAAATACTCCCAACCTCAAATCCATCGTACTCACTCCTTATCGACAATCACTATACGGGTGCCAGGAATCTGGAACACTCCGCGCTCAACCGCCTTCTCCTGCTCCTTCGACAAAATCTTGTTAATCGCGGACGTGACGCTCCGGGCCCCGACAATCTTTTCAGCCAGAAAATCAATGTTATCGTCGTCGACGCGAAACGTAATGCGGCCTCCCTGCTTTCGCAGACACCGCGCAATCGCATCCGCCTTGAATTCCTTCGCAGTTGACGCAATCACGCCCTCGCACCCCCACGCCTCGGAACTTCCAACACTTCCGCAAACGCGCTAGCCCTCCCCTCATCCAACAACTCCACGACGCGCCTCAACCGCGCCCGCTTGTCCGGTCGCACTTCCACCATGACTTGCGCGCTCCGATACTTGCACTATACCTATGAACCACTGCATCCAAGGTTCTATCGACCGCCTTTCTTCGGTTTTCTTTTCGTCAGCCATTCAAAACCACCTTTCATGCATCCTCGACGCTTAACGGGTAATGCTCGTCAAGGCAATCGGCATGAATTGAACCCATTAATTCCTTGCACTTATTTTCAGCGAATTTCTCGGCATCCTTCATGCTCCGCGCGGGAACCTTCCAAACCAAAACGCGCTTCACGACAAAATATTTTTCGTCAGCCATTCGAATCCCCCTTGTATACCCTCAAATCTTCTGCCAACTCACGACTGAAAACTCCACAAATTTGCCACGTGAACGCATAACCTATCTTGACTCCTTTTTCCTGCAACACGTACACGATGCAGTGAACCATGCGACGCTGCTCATACGTCCCCTGGTAATCAAACCCCAACTTTGCCAGAATCGCAAGCACTTTACTAAAACTTTTTTTCACCATCGTCTCGCTCCTCAACCTGTTTCCTCCACATCGTCAAGCACCGCATGAACGTGACCTTCGCGCCGACGTGCGGCCTCGTCGTGTTAGCGCCTTTTTTATTCCGACTATTTTGACTTGGAACGTGTCCCCAGCGACTAGTGAACCCGGGCCGTAGCCGAGCTCCTGCAAAATTTTTCTTGGAATAGTGCCTCGAACATAGCCCTTCCCTTCCATTTCCTTGGCGGACATTTCGAACGCTTCGTTGCCTTTACGGTTCTCGACGCAAGAATATCCTCTGGCTTTAAGGCGCTGCTTCAATGTTTCATCCAGGTTGCGCAGCTCCACGCGCAAGTCGGCCGCGGAAGCCGTGAAGACTTCCTTTTCCATGACTTCATCCAAACAATCGAGGTGCGTCGCCCGAAACGTTGACAAGCTTTTCCGCAAGTTCTCGCACTTCGCGGAGAGCTCCATCAGCAAATTCTCGTCATATTTTGTCAGCTGCGAGGAATTGTGGAACTGCTTCACGAAGCCCTTCCACTCCCCCTGGAGGACCTTGGACTTGTAATTGTTCACCAACGCGTCAACGTGCCTCGCGCTGCATCCCTCCATCGCACGCTTGAACAACCAATCCCGATACGCGGCATCATCCACCCGGGCGAGCGCTGACGCCATCTTAATCGAAATCCGTCCATGCGAGCCGACGTCCTGGCCTTGGTCGTTGTGCACGTTGAAGGAAACGCGGGCCTGAATTTTTTCGGGAAGCTTCAGCACAGTCAAATAAGCTATGGCATTGTTTTCCGACATTCCGATGGACTTCAACAACTTCATCCCGTAAAATACGTCGCTGCCCGTGAACTTCGCGTTCCTCGGGTTGTATCCCTCGCCGGAAGGATGGCGAGTTTTAAACAATTTTCCTGCGGTAATAACGGAAATGATTGCGTCCACGTCGTTCTTCACACTCTCTATCTTGGAGAACAAGAGGCGAATTGTGAGCGCTTTCTCTTGCACTGACAAATCTTCCCGGACGAGGTTCTCGTGAATCAAGTCCGTAATCAAATCGTTTTGCTGGGACCGCTTCTTCACGAAAGCCGGAATCGTTTTCCACCTCAACCTCCTGCACGCAGCAAGCCGCCTATGCCCATGTATGACGATGAATCCCCCTTTCCCGTCCTCCAGGATGGTAATGGGACTGAAAAGGCCCCGCTCCCGAATAGAACGAGTCAAAACCTTCAACGGTTCCGCTTCGATGTGCAAACGCGTCTGGTAAGGGTTCCCCTTAATCAAGCGGATTTCGACGTCCACCACGCCCAACTTCACAACCTGATTAATCGGCACACTCATTGCGTCGCCCCCACTACGCAATTCGCCTTGAACTGCATCGTGCACGAGCCGTCATGCACCCGCACCCTGACGAGCTCGAAGCCTTCCCCCTCGATCACCGCGACAACTGCAGACAGCTTTCCTTCCATCTCAATCCCCCCGCTCCTTTTTCGCCTCGACTGTCATGGTAAGGAGGCCTCTCGCAGTCAATCGCTCTATCGCCTCTTGTTTCGCGCACTCTTGTTGTTCCTCTTCCGAAAGGTTGTTGAAGCCCACGCGGCCCTCGCGGAGCTCCTTGAGCATCTTTTCCACAATCCGACGGATTTCGTGCTTCCCCATTTTCCCAGAAAAGAAGTCCTTGAGGATAACGCGCTCCTGCTCGGTTGACGACAAGCTCTTCCAGCCAGGGCGTTCCGCTGCGCGCCTGAATGATTCACCCCACTCGCGCGGGTGCAACTCCTTCACTTCAGCGTACTCATCGTGGATGGCCTTCGCTTCATCTTGCAGGAGCCTCTCTTTTGCCTCCTGCTCGCTGCGCGCATGCATCTTCGCCCGGATTTCAGCTTCCTCACGCGCCCCCGCCTCTTTTTTCGCGACTGCTGCCGCCAGCAGGGTCTCGTCGCCCCCGCCGGCCAACATCTGCCAGCAGGCGTCACGGCAGACCTCGGAGACGTTAAAGTTAAGCTCGTGAAGCTTGTTCACCCACCGCGCCGGGATAAGAACCGTCACGTTCTTGAGGTCTTCACCTGGGAAGATCTGCGGTCTGCCGCGGCTGCCTGGGACTCGAATTGGTCTCATCATGCGCCAAGCCTCCTTACAGGCTCCAGAGCCCCAGAACCAGTATT
>JBAZLI010000071.1 GCA_041650355.1 Candidatus Micrarchaeia archaeon
CGAGTACCTCATGACCTACGGCTGGGCATTGCTCGTAATCGCGATAGTTATTGTTGCGCTCTACGTGATAATGAACACACAGGTCAGGAGCGAGAAGTGCGTTACTTCCACCGGGTTCTCGTGCGACCCTGTGCCGCAGGTGTTCGTTGACAACAGCGGCCTCGCGTCCATGAGCCTCAGGCTTTACAACAGCCAGATGAAGGGCATAACAGTCAAGAAAGTGCTGTGCACCACTGCTCCAACCAGCCAGGCGGAGCCTGAGAACGGAGTTGCTCCGGAAGCAGCAGACGCGGAGATACCGAACGGCTTCAGCGGCACATTCACAAACGTGCCGTGCAAGAACGGAGCCAACCAGCTCAAGTTCGCGTCGGGCCAGCAGTTCAACGGCTATTTCGTCATCTGGTACAACTATGAAAACGACCCTGATCCGGACGTGCCCCGCAAGCTGGAAGCCAGCGTGTCCACTTCAATAGTGAAGAAATAGCCTGATTTCTTTATTTTCCCCTTTTTTCCCTTTCTATTTTACCCTCTTATCCTTATACCAGTCAATTAGCGCCCAGCTCAGCTCCCGCACATTTTCCCCTTCCCGATCATATTCAGAATAATGAGCATCACATCCTTCCCTTCAATATGCCCGAGCCCGCCGTGCATCGCGCTGCTCTCGCCGAATTTCTTGAGCCCATCTTTCCTCCCCCCGGCATAGTATGCCAGCACCGGCACTTCGCAGCCGGTATGCGCTTTGCGCACGCACGCAGTGCTGTGGTCCCCGGTTATGAACAGTGCGGCTCCGTTCCCTGCGAGCGCTGGAATAAGCTCCTTATCCACCTTCTCAATAAATTGTGTTTTTCCCTTAGCGTTCCCATCATGAGAGAAGCTGTCAGTAGCTTTCACGTGCACGAATACAAAATCGTTCTTTTGAAGCGCCTCCAATGCGGCCAAGCCCTTTGCCTTCAAATCCGTGCCCGCATCACCTGTCGCGCCCTTCACATCAGGCACGTCCATGCCCGCATAGCGCGCCACTCCCTTGTAGAGCGCCCCTCCTGCGACGCACGCACCCCTTATTCCGTGCATCTCGCTGAATTTCGGCGCCTTCCCCATTATTCCGGCGCCCCTTAGCAGAATTATGTTCGCTGGCTTCTTCCCATCCCGCATCCTTCTCTTGTTAACATCGCTCCCCTCGAGCCGCGCATGCACCATCCTGGTGAACTCGTTCACGATTTCCGCGGTCTTTCTCGCCCCGTCCGAAGCGTCGAGCGGCTTCGCAGGCGTGAACGCCCCTTCGCGGTGGGAATCGGTAGGGCTTACCTGCGGGCTCAGCCCCGGGCCCCTGAGCACGAGCGCGCCCCTATGCTCCGTGCTGGCCCTGAAAATCACTTCCACATCCTGTATGCGCGCATTAGCATCCTTCTCGAGGAGTTTCGCGCTCGCGTTGTCCAGCCTTCCTGCCCGCCTGTCAGTTATCATGTTTCCCTCGATGGTGGCGAAATTGGCCCTGAACGCGACGTCCCCTTCCCTCAGCTGCATCCCTGCCCCGAGTGCCTCGAGCGGCCCCCTTCCGCAATAATATCTATCAAGCGCGTAGCCCAGAATCTGCAGGTGCGCGGTGTCGCTCCCAGGAACCACGCCTCTCCCTAATGTGGACATCATGCCCTGCATTCCTTTCTTCGCAAGCGCGTCCATGTTCGGCTTCTTCGCCGCCTCGAGCGGAGTCTTGACCGGAGCCGGAAGGTCCCCTAACCCGTCCATTATGAGAAGAATCGCCTTTTCAGCCATGTTGAAGCATATCCAGCGAAAAATTATAAACCTCAGGCCTGGACGCGCCCCCGGTCAAATACCAAAATATTAAAACCCGAACATCCATACTATCTTCCCAAACATTACAGCATCAGCGTATTTCTGGATGATACAATGCCGGAAGACCTATCTTCTCTCGTGGACGTGTTGCACGATTTCTTCGACTCCACAAACAAGCAGAAGATAAACGAGCTGGTGGCCCATTACCCGGCGCACAAAAGCCTTTCGGTGGATTACCGCGAACTCGAGCGTTACGACCCGGACATAGTGGATAGACTGGTAAAGAAGCCTGACGAAGTGCTCTCCGCGGCCCGCGAAGCCATAAAAAAGCTCAACATAACCGTGCCGGGCCACGGCCTCTTCTCGCCCCACGTGCGCTTCTTCAACGTCCCGGACAACAACCAGCTGATAGAAGGCCTCAGTTCCCGCAACATCGGGGAACTGATTGCAGTAAAAGGGGTGGTGACAAGGCGCGCGGACGTGATGCACCGCATGCAGATCGCGGTTTACAAATGCCAGGTCTGCGATTCCGTTTACAAAGTCCCTGTTGAGCGCGATTTCGTTCCCTTGAGGAGATGCGAGTCCTGCAAGAAAATCGCGCTCAAGCACCTCGACGAAGAAAGCAAGTTCGTGGACCTCCAAAAGGCCGAGATACAGGACCTGCTCGAGCGCGTGCGCGGCGGAACCCCGGCAGCGCGGGTGGAGCTCTGGCTCGAAGATGACATGGTCAATTCCTTCGTGCCCGGGGACAACATAGAAATCGCAGGTGTTCTTCGTCTCAAGCCCCCAACCGCGCAGAAGGGCAAGACAGAGATGATATACGGGCGCTACATAGAGATAAACTCCATGCACAGCAGCAGGCGCGACTTCGAGGAGATGGACCTGACCAAGGAGGACACGAGACGCATACTCGATTTCTCCAAGGACCCCAAGCTCGCCGAACGAATCCGGGACTCCATAGCCCCGAGCATTTACGGCCACAGCGAAATCAAGTACGCAATCGCGCTCCAGCTGTTTGGCGGCACGCGGGGGAAAGTCACCAAGGGGCTCCCGATAAGGGATGACATACACATACTGCTCATCGGAGACCCGGGCATCGCCAAATCCAGATTCCTCCAGAGCGTGATGGAAATCGCGCCCAAGCACATTTACACCAGCGGAAAGTCCGTTTCCGGAGTCGGGCTCACTGTCGCGGTTGAGAAAGACGAGCTCAGCGGCGGCGGATGGACGCTCAAGGCTGGCGCTCTCGTGCTCGCCAGCGGAGGGCTCGCAGGCATAGATGAATTCGACAAGATAGAGGAGGACGACCGCGCGGCTCTCCATGAGGTGATGGAAAGCCAGACCGTGAGCATAGCCAAGGCCGGCCTTGTCGCGAGGTTCAGGGCCAAGACCGCGATACTCGCGGCCGCGAACCCCAAGTTCGGGCGCTTCAACAGGAACAAGAACCCTGTGGAGCAGTTCGACATCCCACCTTCGCTGATGTCCCGTTTCGACCTCATATTCCCGATAATGGACGTTCTGGACGAGAAGAAGGATTCGGACCTCGCGGAGCACATACTCTCCTCGCACCAGATGGCATCGCTCGGGGAAGGGGACAAGATGACCGACCCGAACATGGTGGAAAAGGAGTTCCTGCGCAAATACATCTCATATGCAAGAACCCACGTCTACCCGAAGCTTTCCAGGGCCGCGATGGACAAGATAAAGGAGTATTACGTGGATTTGAGGAAGCGCGGAGCCCAGTCAGGCACAGTGCCCATAACCCCCCGTTACCTTGAGGGCCTCATACGCCTTTCCGAATCCAATGCGAAATTGCGCCTCAGCCCGACGGTGGAGCAGTCCGACGCGGAGGTTGCGATAGGCCTCACGAACTACGTGCTCGAGAAAATAATGCTCGACAAGGAGACCGGCCTGATGGACGTGAGCGTTATCGAGACCGGGAAGACCCGGAAGCAGCTCAGCAGGAGCGAGGGCGTATTCGACATAGTGAAGGACCTGTGCAAGCGCTTCGACGTCGCCGAGGAAGAGGCGATAGTGAAGGAGGCGAAGAGGCAGCTGGACCTCGAGGAGGGCCAGGTGCTCAGCGTACTGGAGGAGCTAGTGAGGAGCGGCCAGCTCTACAAGCCCTCGAACGGGAAGTATCACAATGCCTACTGAAAAATCCCCCGGCGAAGCAAAGCGCAAGACGCTTTCGCTGTTCTCAAGCATAGCATCGCTCTTCATACTCACCCAGGCGCTCGGCCTTTACTCCGGCACGTTCATAATAGATGACGCGAGGGGCAACGAGATAGTCTCATCCCTCGGGATGGTGTCCGCCCAGCCCGGCTCGGGCCTGGAGAGCGCATTCTACATGCTCATGTACGTCCTCTTCGGAGCGCTCGCGATGTTCCTCGTGCTCAAATTCTACAAGGGCGATTTCCTTCTCCGCCTGATAGAGTTCGCGGTAATTTCTGTCTCATCTTCGATAGTCTTCTATGCGCTCCTCAAGCCGCTGCTGCACATCACGATGCTTTCCGCCGGCCTCGCCATAATACTGGCTCTGGCCTTCGCCGCGGCAAAGATGATTCACCCCGGGCTCAGGAACATCGCCGCCGTGGTTGCCACAGCCGGCGCAGGCGCTGTCTTCGGCTTCTCCCTGGGCTTTTTTCCAGCCCTCGTCTTCCTCGTGCTCCTTTCAATATATGACTACATAGCGGTGTTCAAGACCAAGCACATGGTGGAGATGGCCGACGCGGTTTCAAAAAAACAGATGGCCTTCGTGATTTCCTCGCGCGAAAAAACCGAGCACGGCGAAATCGGGTTCGAGCTCGGCACCGGCGACATGCTCATGCCCAT
>JBAZLI010000072.1 GCA_041650355.1 Candidatus Micrarchaeia archaeon
ATTTTAGTGGCGCTTTTCATGCTCCGCGTGGTCAAGGAAGTTGGCGGAGGCGCGCTTTCCGAGCTCACGGACGCAAGCCCGCCGCGCGAAAAGCTCGAGGAATACGGGAAGGCAGTGCTCGGCGTAAAGGGCGTGAAATGCTTCCACCGCATGAGGGCGCGAAGCTCCGGCGGCGAGATAACGCTTGACTTGCATGTGCAGCTTGACCCAAAGACATCTCTCAAGCGCGCGCACGCAGTATGCGGAATAGTGAAATACGAACTGAAGAAAAAGTTCCCTGAAATAACCGAGGTGCTGGTGCATGCGGAGCCTTACGGCAAAAGCTCTGCGCGCGCGCCGAAATTCGGGAGCTGAGGATGCCCGCCCAGCTTTTCCGACCCACCACTTCTTAAAAATTAGCCCTGCCTAAGAAGCTGGCGGTACATATGCAGATACTCAAAATCCCCTCCGCCCGCGTCCCTGCGGTCCTTGGCGAATCTGGCGAGACCAAGGACTATCTTGAGCAGCGGATGAAGGTCACGCTCAACGTCGACTCCGACGGCTCGGTGGAGATAGGCGGGGAAAGCATCGACGAGTTCATCGCAAAAGACGTAATAAAGGCGATAGGCAGGGGCTTTGAGCCCGCAATCGCGCTCAAGCTCCTCTCGGACGACTTCGGCTTCAAGCTCATCGACCTTCGCGACTACGCGGATTCCCCGAAAGCGCAGCATCGCATACTCGGCAGGATAATCGGGGAAAAAGGCAGGACGAAGGAGATAATAAACGAGGAAATCGGCGCTTATCTTGCAATCCACGGGCACACCGTGGGCATAATCTCGAAACTGGACACGCTTGATTATGCGCTCACTGCGGTTTTCAAGCTCATCGAGGGCGCAAACCACGCTACGGTTTACGCCTACCTCGAAAAATGCCGCCGCAAGATGAACGAGGAGGAAGTGAAGCGGCTTTTTTAGGCTGCCGCAAAACCAGAGTGGTTCAATGGAAGGGGGAAAGGACGAAAAGACGACTTTTCGCATAGAGGCTTTCTCGGATGCGATTTTCGCATTCTCCATGACCCTTCTCGTTTTCAGCATAAAAACCCCCGATGTCCCCGACACGGCGGTTTCCGGCACCATAACCGCATGGATACTCACCCTCCTGCCAAAATTCCTCATATATGTCTTCACATTCGTCATGGTCGGCATCTACTGGATAGCGCACCACCGCACGTTCGAGCACATAATAAGGCATGACAGCCGGCTCATGTGGCTCAATCTCGCGTTTCTTCTCGTCATTTCGCTCCTTCCCTTCCCGACCGCCATACTCGGCGAGTACGGGGACAATTCCGAGGCTGTCGCCCTCTACGGCTTTTCCATGGGGCTTTCAGGCGCGCTCCTGATGGCGGTATGGGCTTATGCGACGGACGGAAAGAGGCTGGTCTCAAAAAGCATGCCCGATGAGGAAATAAGGGGCACCCGCGCGCGCGGGACTGCGACTGCGGGGATATTCCTGCTTTCCGCGCCCCTTGCATTCATCGACCCGACCCTTGCCATGCTTTCCTGGCTCTCCATACCTTTCCTGCAGGGCTTCATGGCGAAGAAAGGATAGCCTGCGCGCAATCGTGGCTAAAATCCACCCTCCGCGCGCGCTTTTCGCCCTTTTCTCCGGCGTAACAACCAAAACTCTTATTAAAGAGAACCCCGCAGCTTACAATCGCGACCAGAAGGAATCTGCAAAAAGTGATTCGCATGGCGACCACTACTGAAAAGATATTCACCGAGTTCAAGGAGCATTCCGTCGCGGAATTTTTCAAGAAGAACCAGCAGATGCTCGGCTTCTCAGGCAAGACCCGCTCGCTCACGACCATCGTCCACGAATACGTGACAAACTCCCTTGACGCATGCGAAGAGGCGGGGATATTGCCCGAAGTTACGGTGACCGTCACCGAGCTTGACAAGGAAAAGTACCGCGTGGTGTGCGAGGACAACGGGCCGGGCATCCCGGAAAGGCACCTTGGCAAGGCGCTCGGGCAGATGCTCGCAGGCACGAAATTCCACCGCTACGCGCAGCAGCGCGGGCAGCAGGGGATAGGCGCGTCCGGCTGCACAATGTACGCGCAGATAACGACCGGCAAGCCCGTGAAGGTGGTCTCGCGCTACGACAGGAAGAAAATAACCTGCGAAGTATCCATCGATCTCAAGTCGAACTCCGCGAACGTGGCGAACGTGGTGAAGGAGGAAGGGGATTTCGGTTGCGGCCTTTCGGTGGATGCCGAAGTCGCCGACGTGAAATACGACAAGAGCAGCTTCGGCGTATACGAGTATGTCCGCCGCACCGCGCTTGCAAACCCGCATCTCCAGATAATCCTGGTCGACCCTGAAAAGCAGAAGTCCGCATTCCCGCGCTCAAGCGACAAGATACCTGAAAAGCCCGTGATTGTCCAGCCCCATCCGCTCGGGCTTTCCACAAACGACCTTATCGATTTCGCGCACCGTGAAAAGGAATGCAGGCGGGTCTCCTCTTTCCTGCAGGAGCGCTTCGCGCGCGTGTCTGCGGCAAAGGTGGAGGAGCTCCGCACCCTCGCGCCCGATGTCGACCTGAACAAGAAGCCATCCGATCTGCAGTGGGCAGAAGCTGAAAAGCTCGTAAAAGCATTCGCGCAGGCAAAATGGATAGCGCCTGCGACCGACTCTGTGAAGCCGATTGGCAAGGGGCAGATTGAAAAATCGCTCCAGAACATACTCGCGCCGGAATTCGTGGTGGTCACCGAGCGCTCGCCCAAGATATTCAAGGGCGGAATCCCCTTCATGGTGGAGGCGGCAATCGCCTATGGCGGGGGTGCCGGGAGGAAGGCGGGCGACCTGTCCTCAAGCGAAGTGATACGCTACGCCAACCGCGCGCCTTTGCTTTTTGACAATTCCGGCTGCGCAATAACCGAGGCTGTGAAGGCGATAGACTGGAAGCGCTACAAGCTTCGGAACTTCGAGGAGGAGCCGTTGAGCATTTTCGTGAACATCTCAAGCGTCTATGTGCCCTACACATCAGCTGGCAAGCAGGCGATTTCAAACGACGATGAGATACTTCAGGAGATAAAGAACGCGATAATGGAGGCCGCGCGCGATTTGCAGCGCTACCTTTCAGGAAAGCACCGCGAGCGCGACAGGACCGAGCGGAAGAAGGCAATCCTGCGCTATGTGAACCAGCTTTCAAAGGACCTGCCCGAGCTTGCGGGCAAGGGCAAGCCCGCGGAAATCGAGAAGAAGCTCAACCACATGATTGAAACGAAGTACTCCGGGCAGATAGAGAACGGCGATGACGGGGAGGAAGCCGAAAACGGCAATGGAAATGGGAAAATCGCCGATGAGGAGGAAATAGACGAATAGCGATTGGCAGGCGCAACATCCATGGCGAGGCAGGGGGAAACGGAGAAGGAAACAGGCAGGCGCAACATCCATGGCAAGGAAAGCTGAAGTGAAGGGCGAAGGGAAGATTGCAATCAGACGAGGCAATGAGGGAATTCCAATGGGCGCAAAAAACGATTTGGAAGTGGTGGGCAAGCTCGAAAAGCTCGGGCTTCAGATGCTTGGGCAGATTGACGAGGAGACCACGCCCACGTTCGCAACCGCGCTTCGGAGCAAGAGCAACATCATATACGACCAAGGGGTGGGCTACATCCGGCTTGGCGACAAGACTGAAGAGCGCAAGTTCGTGAACGTTGGGCAGGCGCGCAAGTTCATGCAGACGGTGGCAATCGCCTCCAAGTGCAAGAAATTCCTGAAAGAGGACGCGCACACGTCCATCAGGGGCTTATACTACCAGCTCAAGTTCTCGCTTGGCGATACTTTGGATGAGGAGCTTTTTTCCGAGCAGTCGGAGAGCAACCCGCTTGTGGAGGATTTGGAAGTCGCGCTCACTGTGAAGCGCGAGGATTTGAACCTCAACACCGACAGGAAGGGGGTGGTGGCAGGCCCGCTCACAATAAAGGACAAGTTCGGCGGGGAAGAGGTCACCATCGACTGCAGGAAGCAGGGCAGGAGCGGCTGGATGATCCCTTCCGATGTCGACAACGGCATGGAGTTCATAGATGTCGATGCCGACTACGCGCTGGTAGTCGAGAAGGACGCGATGTGGCAGAGGCTCAACGAGGACAAGTTCTGGAAGAAGGAGAACTGCATACTCATCACCCCCAAAGGGCAGGCATCGCGCGGCTGCAGGCGGCTCATCAGGAAGCTTGCAAGCAAGAAGCTGCCCATCTACTGCTTCACGGACTGCGACGCTTGGGGATGGTATATCTACTGGGCGATAAAGACGGGAAGCATGAACCTCGCTTACCTTGGCAATGACATAGCAACCCCCGAGGCGAAATTCGTCGGGGTCACCATGGCGGACATAAAGGACTACGATTTCCTCGGGCAGCTCACCATAAACGCGAAGGAAGTGGACATCAAGCGTGCGGAGGAGATGCTCTCCTATGACTGGATTTCCCGCCACAAGGACTGGGTGAGCGAGCTTAAGACCGTGCTGAAGACTAAGAAGAAGATAGAGCAGGACGCATTGCAGGGCCCGCGCCTCAGCTTCGTCGGCGACTATTTGCGCGAGAAGATAGAGAAGAGGAAGTTCCTC
>JBAZLI010000073.1 GCA_041650355.1 Candidatus Micrarchaeia archaeon
CGAGGCCCATCCGGAAATCCACTATGTCCTCGGTGGTTTTTTTCCCAGGAATCCAGCTCTCGGGGGAATCCATGAGCGCGGTGTCCCCGTGCACTTGGGCTATCATCGGCCCGGCATAAACCTTGGGGTAGTTCCAGCTCCCTATGAAAACCGAGGGAGGGGTGCTTCCTTCTAGCTCCTTGCCTACGCTCACGGATTTCATGGGCATTCTGGAAGTGAGCTTCTTGAGATAGGCGCCTTTCAAGCCGGCCATACATGGGTTAGGGGGAAGCAGAATAAAAAGAATTCGGAGGGTGCGTTCCGCTGGCATCGGTGCCTGAGCGGGGTTTCCCGCACGCCCAATTCTGAAAAGCATTATAAATCGGGCGACGCCCAATAAACCCGTTGTGGTTTGAATGAGCTTTCTGGACGTCACGCTCGGGGCAGGAATGGCATTCGTTGCAACCGCCCTGGGCGCCGCTGGAGTTTTCGGGATGAAGAAGACCCAGCCCAGGCACTATTCACTCATTCTCGCATTTGCCGCCGGCGTGATGGTGTTCTCGGCCGCCGAGATGCTCGGGCAGTCTTATTCCGAAGCCGGGCAGGCATACGCGCTCGCTGGGTTCCTGTGCGGCATGGCTGCCCTTCTGCTCCTGGAGCGGATGCTCCCGCACGCGCACGCGTTCCTGAGCAGGCGGGAAATTGGCCATCCCGGGAAAAAGGCGGTGCTGGTGGCCGGAACCATAGCGCTCCACAACATACCAGAGGGATTCGCCATAGCTTCGGCATTCGCGCTCTCGCCTACGCTCGGATGGGCGGTATCTGTTTCCATCGCGCTCCAGGACATTCCTGAGGGGCTGGTCACCTCTGCCCCGCTCGCTTATTACGGTCTGCCGGTGAGAAAATCCTTCCTGTGGGGCGCATTCTCGGGCCTCGTGGAGTTCCTGGCTGCGGTTTTCGGCTATTACTTCCTGTCTTTGGTGAGAGGCGCGACGCCGTTTGCGCTCGCATTCTCGGCAGGTGCCATGGCCTACTTAGTGTTCTTCGAACTCCTGGGGGAATCAATCAGGAACGGGGGGCCGCACAAGGCCGGGCTGGCTTTCCTGGCAGGCGCTGCGGCTGCGCTGTGCATAACCGCGCTGCTCTCATTCGGCCTTTGATTTCGCAGTAAGGAGGCTCAGGGCTGCGAGCGTCAACAGCAGCGCGGCAGGGGCGCATGCGCTCTTGGGAGGCAGCGCCTTGGCCTCGGTGGACGCGTCGCCGAGCATGAACGTGTACGTGCCTTCCCGGCTGGCCTTGAAGATGTAGGTCCCGTTCTCGTCGCTCCTGAACGCGTAGGTGTTGTTTATCGGGTCTATCACGATGAATTCAGCCGAGGCGCGCTTTCCGTCCACTGTGGTGAATACAGTCAGTTCTGCGCCAGTCTCCACCGTGGTCGCGTTCAGGGCTATGGATTGGGACTGATTACCGGACTGGTTGGATTGGGTGCATGAGCTTACCGTGAGCTGCGCGGTCTTGTTCAGGTCAGGCAGGGATATCGTGTAAGCACCGGGCTCGGCCTGGAAAACGAATATTCCTGAGGAATTCGTCTGGCCTTCGAGCGTGGCGTTCCCTGCAACTTTCACTTTCACCGAAGGAAGGGGCGCGTTGCTCTGGTTGAGGACCCTGGCCATGCCCATGCTCTGGTTTCCTTCGCAGTAGGAGGATGCTTCTAGTTTGGGCTGAACAGCGTTGGTCGCGTTGGATGAGTTCTGCCTGAGCTCGAACTTCCACGTAAGCGTGGTGTTGGCGTTGCCTGCCAGATCAACGCATTCCACGTACCACGAGTAATTCCCGAATTCCCGCGCAGAGTACCCGTATTCAAGTGAATGCGCCGAATTGGAATTGAGCTGCACGAGCTTGTAGAAACTCGAGTTGGATGGAGATTTCATGTATAAGGAGCAGTTCACTCCTAAGCTGATGTTGTTGTCATTGACATTCCATTTGAGCGTCTGCGAGTAAGGGGCAGCATTGGCCTGGAACGCGGAATTGTTCGCAGGACCCTGGAGCGAGACCGAAGGCGCAGCGCTGTCCACCGCTGGCGCTTTCAGCGTGAATTTCCATACCGAACTGGTGTTGGTGTTGTCCAGGCTGTTCGTGCAGGAGACGTACCACGAATACACCCCATAGACTGCGGCTGCATAGTCGTAAGTAAGCGTGTTCTGGGAGATCACTTCTGTATGGTATCTATTAGAGTAAGAGGACTGCAGCGGGTTCTTCACGTAGAGCGTGCAGTTCACGCCGTCCGCGATGTTGTCATCGTCAACGTTCCATCTGAACGTCTTGGTCAGGGGGAGTGCTTCAGTTTCCGTGGTGCTCGCGTTCGAAGGCGCCTGGAGGACCAGGTATGGGATCGACTCTTCCACGCTGACTTCCCCAAGCGTGAACTCCCAAGTCCCCGAAACTGTTGGATTGCCAGCGGTGTCAGTGCAGTTCACGTACCATGAGTATGCGCCGTATTCGTCGGCGTCGTAAGCATATTCCAGGTTATGCGAGGAGTTCGTGCGCTGGCTGGACATCTTTGAAAAGTCCGATTCCGATGGAATTTTCAGGTATGCAGAGCAGTTCACGCCCAGCGAGAAATTATTGTCGCTAACGTTCCATTTGAGCGTCACGGTGTGCGGCAGGTCGCTGTCGGTTATTGTGGTGCCGTTGGTGGGAGTCTTGAGCGTGATTCCCGGAGGCGTGGAATCGCTGTTGTCCGTAAGGCTGAATCTCCTCGTGCCTGTGGTGTTGGAGTTTCCGGCTGCATCCGTGCATGCCGCATACCAGTAATACGTGCCGTACGCGTTAGCTTCGTAGTCGTAACTCAAAGCGCCCGATGAAGAAGTGGGAGCTTCGTTTATGGAAGAGAAATCCGGATCAGTCGGTGATTTCAGGAAAAGGGAGCAGTTCACGCCGTCAGCTATCCTGTCGTCGTTCACGTTCCAGGAAAGCGTCTGCGTGAACGGGAGCGAAACTGCCTGGGAGCTTCCGTTGGCCGGGCTCTGCAATGAGACTGCGGGAGCCGCATGGTCGCTTGTGTCAGTCACTACGAAGGACCATGGGGTTGCGTCCTGGGTGAGGTTTTCCACGTCGCTACAGGACGCGTACCAATCATAAGTGCCGGACAGGTCTCCAGAATATTCATAACTCATGCTGCCGGTGGTCGTGGGCGTGGTGGAAACCGGGGACGATGGACCTCCTGGGGCAGTTACATATAGGGTGCAGTTAACGCCGTCGGTAGTGAGATTTTCATCATCAACGCTCCAGGAAAGCGCCTGCGCGAACGGAAGCGTGGAGTTTATTGAAGCGCCGTCTTCAGGGCTCACAAGGGTTACTGTAGGCGCTGCGGCATTGGAAATGCCGAGCAGAAAAACCAGCAGAAAAATGGATTTTTGGATTTTTGACATGCGGAAACATCAGATACATTGTTTTAATATTTTTGCAATTTCAAGGGTTGTGGGGTGGGGTTATGGGGAACAGGAGGATTGCGATAATAGGCGCTGGAAGGCTGGGCTCTGCACTTGCGCTGGGTTTTTCGAAAAACAGCGCAGTGGTCGTTTCGGACCCGGACAAAGGAAAACTGAAGGCGCTGGAGCTCAGGAACAGCAGGATTTCCGCGGCCCGGAGCAACCAGGAGGCGATTTCCGGGTGCGGGATTGTGGTGCTTGCGCTCAAGCCGGACATGGTTTGCGCCGGGGTGCGGGCGCTCCTTCCTGAAATTTCGGAAAAACTAGTGGTTTCGTGCGCGGCAATGGTCAGCATAGGCGAAATCGAGAAATGCGGGGCCATGAAAGTAATGCGCGTGATGCCCAACGTGTGCGCCGAGGTAGGGGAGGGGTTTTTCGCGTGCGCGCCGGGAAAGGGACTTACGGAAGATGAGACCAAGATGCTGATTGGGCTGTTCTCGGATTTGGGGATATGCGAGAGGATGGAGGAAAGGGATGTGGAAGCGATTACCGGAGTTTCCGGTTCAGGGCCTGCTTTCTTCGCGTATTTCGCGAAATCTGTTTTCAGGAGCGCCCTTAAGGCGGGGCTGCCAGAAAAAGAGGCGAGGGTTGCAGTAGCGCAGACCATGCTGGGCACTGCGGAACTGCTGCTTGCTGGGAGGGACTTCGACGAAATCATTTCAAGAGTCACTTCGCCGGGCGGGACCACGGAGCAGGGGCTCAAAATGCTCGAGCAGGGAAATGTGAGTGGAAGAATAGAGGAAGCTGTTTCTGGGGCGATAAAAAAGGCGCGGGAAAAAATCTGATTAGTTCCTGCAGCAGACGGCGAATGCAATTGATGAGGCTGCGGCTATCGCCGCTGCGGCAAGGAATGCCGCAGGCGCCCCGAAGGAAGCCCAGAGCACTCCGGCAGCCACGCTGGCCGGAAGGTAGGCGGCGCCTATGGCTGTGTTGTACGCGCCGAGAGCAGTGCCCCTTTTTCCCTCAGGGGCGAGGTCTGAAATGTATGCCTTGTTCACCGATTCGTCTGCGGCAACGAAAATCCCGTATATCGCGAACAGCGCCGCGAAATGAATCCACTGGGTCGCGAACGCGAATCCTACGCATACGATCGCGTAAATCCCGAAAGATGCTGCTA
>JBAZLI010000074.1 GCA_041650355.1 Candidatus Micrarchaeia archaeon
AAAGTGAGGAGAATATTCGTTCTCTACGACCAGGCCAGCGATTCGCAGGCCGCGATGGACATCTATTTGTACACTTAAATGAAATCGCGCGCGCATTCAGCTGCTTACGCAGGATTTCATCCCTCGTAATTGAACAATTCATCAATCGGCGTTTTGAAAATGCGCGCCAGTCTGAATGCCAGCTCGAGCGACGGGTTGTACTTCCTGGCCTCTATGGCGATTATGGTCTGCCTTGTGACCTTCGCCCTCTGCGCCAGATCCTCCTGCGTCATGTCGAGCTTAGCCCGCAGCTCCTTCAGCCGGTTCTTCATCAGTTTTCCCTCTCAAGTTTCCAGTTGGTGTATGCTTTTGCGCCAAGCCCTGCGAACAGCGCAATAGCGAGGAAGGGGTCAACGTACGGCGCCTGGGCGAGCGAAGAGCCGATGCCCTCGTACAACAGCCCGATTGCGAGCACCGCGACCATCATCCAGGCCGCATTGCGCTCTGCAATCGCCTCGTGCATCGTCTCCCGTTCGTCATTTTTCATGCTGGCCATTATGTCCAAGGTGTCAAATGCCACAACTGCTAGCCAGGCCGCAGTCAAGCAAATGCGCACTTCCAAGCTCCAGAACGGAATCGCCTGGAAAATGAGGAACGGCACGAACATGATTACCAGATACCACCATCCCTCACGGGTTTTCGGAACAACGCCCCAGCCGCCGTATTTCCTTCTTTCAAACCATTCGGGCTTTCCAATCATGCAAACACCTGTAAAGTATATGTAACAATAAGTATATAAAGTTTTACATTTTGTATTGTTTTAATTACGTGCTTAGCCAATTATTCTCCCGAAAAGCGAGCTGTGCGTGGCTTTCCCCACAAAAATATTGACTCTTTTTCCCATCAGCTCCTTATTCCCTTTCAGCACGACTTGTCTATAGCAATCATTCCTTCCCTTCACCTGCCCTTTCGTGCCTGCCTCCACAATGAGCGCCTCCATTCTCCTTCCGACAAACTTCTGCGCATTTTCCCCAGCAATCCGCTTAATGAGTGCATGCACCTCTTTAGTCCTTTCCTTCGCAGTTTCGCTCTTCATCTGCTTCAGCTTTTTCGCCTCGGTTCCCGGCCTTGGCGTGAACCTGGAAAGATTCACCACATCCGGGCGCACGCGCTCGAGCAATTCCACGGTCTTGGCGTAGTCCTCTTCGCTTTCCGTAGGATACGCCACAATCACGTCCGTCGCGATAGTGACGTCAGGAAAAACTTCCCTGAACGCATTCACTGAATTCTCGAAATCAACAACCGTATGCCCTCTTCCCATCTCCGCGCACACTTTCTCGCTCCCGCTCTGCACAGGAATGTGCAAAAATTTGAACATCTTTCCGCTTTTGAAGGCCTCAATCAGTCCGGAGCCCAGCCTTTTCACGTGCTGGGGATTTATCATCCCGAGCCGTATTTTGAATTCCCCCTCCATTTTGCACAGCTCCCTGAGCAGGAAAACCAGGTCGGTTTTGATATCAAGCCCGTAAGCTCCCGTGTCCATGCCCGTAAGCTGAATCTCCCGCGCCCCCTTGCGCACCGCTTCCTCCGCCATGCGCACCACCTCCTTCGGAGGGTAGCTGAAGAAAAACGGCCTTGCAATCTTCGTCTGGCAGAACGCGCACCTGCTCACGCACCCCTCCTCAATAGGAATCCGCGCGACAGGGGCCCGCACAACCCTATGCAATCCAGTTTTGTTCCTGAACTCGCTGAAAAAACGGGCGTTTTCACCTCTCATTACAGCGTCCACAGCTTCCCGGATTCTTGCAATCGAGCCAGAGCATACGAGGGGCGCGTTCGGGGCAATTTTCCGTATCCGCTCGGAATTAGCCGTGAGGCATCCTGCAACCACCACTTTTCTGCCCTTCGCAGCAAGCCCTCTGAGATGCTCAAGAATCTTGTTCTCCGTGGCCCCCTTCACCGTGCAGGTGTTCAGCACCACCACGTCCGCTTCGCTCTCGCTTCCGCAGATGTAGTGGCCCGCCTCCACAAGCAGCGCTTCCATCAGGTCGCTGTCGCTCTGGTTGAGCGTGCACCCCCAGGTTTTTATGAAAACTGAAGGCATCCGGCAATCACTTGGTCTTCGTCACTATGTGCATCTCCTCCGGCTTCTTGGTGACGTTGCCCAGCCTCACTCCGATGAGCGTCTTCACCCCCCTTCCGGAAGCTATGTCCACCAGCCTCTGGGTTATTATTCCGTCGAAAACCACTGTATCAACTCCGGCAACCTCCTCTATGGTCTTTATCACGTCCCTCACCGGCACTTCCTTCGCGAGCGCGCCGTCCTTGAGGTACACCCTGGCCTTGAGCGTGTTGTTCAGCTCGTTCAGGTCGGCCATGAACTCTTCCATGGATTTCCTCATAGCAGGGGGCTTGGCCTCCACTGCTGCGGGTTTTTCCTCAACCTTCTGCTCCTGGGCCTCGTCGCGCGGGGTTATTATCTGGTGTATCCTTTCGAATATCGGCTTGACCGATGGCGCAGGTGCAGGCGCAAGATGCCTCCTCTCCCTAGGTTCCTCCCTGTATTCGCGCTCCCTCCTCGCTGGCTGCGGCTGGGGCTCCACGAAATTCCTCTTCTCCTCGGCCTGCATCGGCTGTTCCGCAACGTATCTCCTCGTTTGGTAGGACTGCGCGAAGGGCTTGCTCTTCTGCCCGTCTATCTGGTCGAAGGGCACCTTGTTCCTGAGCACCTTTATTATCTCCTTGCGCGTGAGCTCCTCCACTTCCTTCCCGACCGGCGCCCTCGCGACGAAGTCAATCTCCACCCCGCCCTGCGAGAGTTCGTTGAGTATTATGTCGCCTCCCCTGTCCCCGTCAAGGAAAACCGTGACTTCCTTGCCCTTGGAAAGCTCCACCACGCTCTTAGGCACCCTCGCGCCTCCTATGGCAATCACGTTCGTTATGTCGTTCTTGAGCAGGTTTATCACGTCCGCGCGCCCCTCCACGAGCATTATGTCCTCGACCTTCTCTATGTTCGGGCCGCACGCGAGCTTCTCCGGGCCGTATTCGCTCACTTCCGAGCTCTTCACCTGGTCGCGCACCATCTCGCTAATCTCCTTGCTCTCCGGTATCTCGGTGTTGAGCAGGTTCTTGAGCAGGTTCTTCGCCCTTTCCACGAGCACTTTCCTCTTCTGGCTCCTCGTGTCCTCTATCTTCTGCACCTTCACCCTCCCGTCGCACGGGCCTATCCTGTCCACTATCTCGAGCGAAGCCGCGATTATGGAAGTTTCCACCATGTCCAGGCTGCTGGGCACCTTCACCACTCCGTAGGTCTTGCCCCCCCTCGAGCTCAAATCAACATCTATTCTTCCTATCCTCCCATTCTTCTGGAGGTCCCTCAGGTCCAAATCGTCGCCGAGCAAACCTTCAGTTTGGCCGAATATGGCTCCCACCACGTCCGGCTTGTCCACCAGCCCATCAACCTCTATCTCCGTGTAAATCAGGTATTTGACCGTATCAATGTATGTTTTACCCATCTTTTTCACCCTTCATTGTTTTTGTTGGATTTCGAGCAGCTCGGCAAGCACTTCCTCGGCTTCCCCCTCTATCTCAAGGACCTTTTTCCTGGAGGTGTGCCCTCTCACCATCACCACCTTCCTTCCCAGCCTTTTCCCGAGCTCCTGCACGAGCTTCAGATTGGCTTCGTTGTCCTTGGCTTTGGCCGGCACGCGTATTTTCGCAGTCTCATTTTCCATGGAGAGCGAGAATTTTTTCGCGTTCGGCAGTACCCTTGCTTCGAGCCTCATCTCATCATTCCGGGCAGCGAAAAGGCTGCCCATGGAGTCCAGATACAGAATAAGTAGGAGAGCTGTGCACTGTTGACCGGTCCTTCAAGGCTTGAAGCTCAGGGGGCCATCCATGCACAGCGTTAGCGTCATCTCAGCAGTGCCCTTTCTTCTATAAGGTCCACGACCGAAGGCAGCAGCCTTGCAATGTCCCCCTCGCTCAATATGCCTATCAGCTCTTTCCGCTCGTTCACCACGGGCAACCTCTTTATCTTGTTGCCTTTCATGGCCTTCGCGGCCTCTTCGAGGCTGGCTGTAGGCTTTATCACTCTGAGCGGCCGGGACATCGCATCGTCCACCGTGACCTTTTTCAGGTCCTTGCCTGTGGCTATGACTTTGTGCACAATGTCGCGCTCGGTTATTATCCCGAGGGCCTTTTTTCCCTCCACAACAACTATGGAGCCGATGTTGCACCTTTTCATCATCCTAGCCGCGTCGGTCAGGGGACTTCCAGTAGCTATTACTATAACGTTTTTAGTCATCACGTCTCCTACTCTCAATTCTGAACTCATACTCTATTTGTGGCGAATAGGATTTATAAATCTGCCCTATGGCCTCGCCTAGCATGTGCAAAGAACAAGGCGCATAAAAAATTCAAATGTTGCTAAAAATAGCAAAACAAGTAATTAAAAAGGTTCCCCCCTGCAATATCTATTGGGTGGTTTCATGAAACCGTTTGCTCGTATTCCCATAATGCGTGGCCTCAGATCCGAAAGCTTGCAAAACAGGGCGTCTGCTGCAGAAAACGTTGTAAA
>JBAZLI010000075.1 GCA_041650355.1 Candidatus Micrarchaeia archaeon
GGCTACGTTGCACTTCTTCTTTTTCCCGAGTTCAAAGGCGAAGACGCGCGCAATCGCGTCGTTGGCCTTCCTTCCGCAGAGCGAATGGAATATGTAATTCGGGAATCCCTCGTCGTCCTTCCACTCTTCAACAAGGAATTCCTTCTCATCAGGGATTATGGAGAAGCGGGCCTGCTCTTGCAGGTATCCTGAAATGGCCTTTGCCGTTTTCCCATCAATCTGGAATTTCTCCATAAGGGCTTCTGCTTTCATCCCTGATGCGACAATCCTGAATTTCTCTATGGCCAGCGCAAGTTCGTAGGAAAGAGGGAGCGTTTCGGAAAACCAGGCCGGGACCGTGGGCCTCTTGCTTTCCGCCGGAACAACTGAAACGCGGTTCGCGTAGCTGCCCATGAATTCGTAGGTTTTCCCTCCTAGTACGAACACGTCCCCTAACAGAAGGTTTTCGGCAAAGCTCTCCTCAATTTCCCCTATGTATTTCTTGTCCGCAAAAACGAGTATTTTGGGCTCGTCAGGTATGGTGCCCATGTTCATGTAATAGATTGCGCGCGAGGATTTCCCGCGCTTTCCGAATTCCTCGCCCTCGTACCATATCTTCCCGTAAACGTAGCGCTCCTCGAGCATGGAGTAGAAGCCGCTCAGATACTTGAGAACGTCCTCGAAATCGTTTTTTTCCAAATCAGAGTAGCAGTAGCTTTTCCTTATGACTTCGAAAGCTTCGTCCTTTTTCCATTTCCTCTCCAGAGCCATGCCGAGCACGTGCTGGGCCAGGACGTCCAGCGCGTTCCTGTAAATGCGCACCTTGTCGAAGCGCCTGTTCCTCGCGCCGTAGGCCAAAACCACGTCCTCAATCAAATCGTCCCGGTCCAGTACCAGTATGATCCCTTTCGAGGTTTCGTGCAGCTTGTGCCCGCTCCGCCCTATGCGCTGGAGCGCGCGGGAAACGCTTTTCGGCGAGCCCAGGAGAATCACGACATCTATGCTCCCTATGTCTATCCCGAGCTCGAGGCTGGTGGATGAAACAACCACCTTCAGCTCGCCGCGCTTCAGCTTCTCCTCCACGTCCAGGCGGTGCTCGCGCGAGAGCGAGCTGTGGTGCGCCGCCACGTTCTCTATGTATTTCTGCCCGAATTTGGAGCCGAGATGGTAAACTACGCGCTCGGTGGCGCTTCTTGTGTTGGTGAAGATTAAGGTGGTCCTGTGCTCGGATATTATCTTGTCCAGGAGCTGGTACATCTGGGAGTTAGCTTTTTCAGCGGGCGTGTAAATCAAATCGTCTATTGGCGAGATTACTTCTATCTGCGTTTTTTTCAAATAGTTAACGTCTACTATGAGGCAGTCGCGCCCGACTCCCACGAGGAATTTCGCGACCTCTTCTAATGGATGCACGGTTGCGCTCAGCCCTATGCGCACGAAATCGCGTTTGCACCTTGCGGCGAGGCGCTCCAGGCTCAGGGAAAGGTGCACCCCGCGCTTGTTTTCCGCGAGCGCGTGTATCTCATCAACAATCACGTATTTCACGTTCTCCAGCTTCTCGGAAAATTTCGGGGCGTTGAGTATTATCGCCAAAGTTTCGGGGGTGGTTATGAGGATGTGCGGGGCTTTCCTGAGCATCTTGCTCTTCTCGCTTTGAGGGGTATCGCCGGTGCGCACTGCGACCCTTATTTCAGGGAATTTCCCGCCATGAGCTTCGTAAATTGCCCTTATTTCGGAAAGCGGCTCTTCCAGATTTCTCCTTATGTCGTTGTTGAGCGCCTTGAGCGGAGAGATGTAGAGGGCGTACACCCTGTCTTCGAGCTGTTCATTCCTGCCCATTCTTATTAGCTCGTTCACTATGGAGATGAACGCGGAGAGGGTTTTTCCGCTGCCAGTAGGTGAGGAAATCAGTACGTTTTTCCCCTCGCTTATTTCCATCACCGCGTATTTCTGCGGCGGGGTGAACTCCTTGTACTTGGACTTGAACCACTCGCGCACAGGGCCTTCCAGCATGGATTCAATCTCCAATTGGGAGTATTGCTTCTCGGCTTTTGAAATCATATGGAATTATTTGGGCTTGATTCGTATAAATAGGTAATCATTGGCATTGCTCCAGGTAAACACGCAAAAGTATCTTTTTTAAAACATTTGGGGCAATATAATATGCGGTGGGTAAATGGCAACTCCGGTACAGAAGCTCGGGAAAAAAATGGAAACAGATGCTAAAACATATCTTAATAAGCCAAAAATAGAGAGAGACCCGCGGACGTGCGACTTCAGGACAAAAACACCATTAGTATCTCCAATTCCAGATGTTCTTGGAGTATTCCGATGCAAGGCCGGGGAAGGCGCGGAATGCGAATGGATGGCGGTGGATGGAAACGATGGAAAACGCATATGTGTAGTTCCAACGGAAAAGGCGATGAAGGAAATGGAGGAAATTAGGACAAATGACCCCCGGCCCGTGCAAAAGCCGGAACAAAAGTAGAAAGGTGTTGATGATGAAACAACGGCGTTTACAGGTATCTTTAGCTATGATAGACCCCGGGGAGCAGCATCGCTGCAGGCATATCGGGCCGTTCAAAGGAGTGCGAGATGGGAAGGTGTTCTATAGGTGCCGACTCGGAGAAAGCGAAACCTGCCCGCATACAGGGCACGCGCGAGACCACAAAGGGAACGGACAGCGGCCAAAAAGGAGAGTCTGCATAATGCCGCCGGACGTGATTGAGACGAGAAGCAGAATAAATATGGACGCGCTTGAAGAGGCAACACATTTAAGGCGTGAAACGACCCAAAAAAAGGACTAATCCAAATAAGAACCTAATCTTTCCAGCGCGAATTTAGCCTGCCCCACGTTCAGGCCGAGCAAAGTTGCGATGTGGCACAGCTCCCGGCTGTTTCTCATTGAAAATTCGTCTTTCGCGAAGGAAGCGAACGCGAACGGTATTTCGTATTTTACGCATACGCGGACAAAACGGCGCATGCGCGCCATTTCAGTTGCGCGCTGCATCCCGTACGTTTCCATTATCCGGCTCAAATCAATCAAGAAGGCGGAATTTCCTGAGCCGAAAAGCTTCATCAGCCCGATGTCCTCTTTGTAATCCTCGAGCATGACCAGTTCCTTCTTGTTCTTGAGCTTCACGGCCTCGTCCAGGCTTTTCACTTTCGCGATTCTGCCTTTCACGTCCTCATAGAAATAGAGTTTGGAAAAATGAAAAGGTTCGGGCGAAATCCCTTTCGCCCGGATTATGTCGTACATGTCATACGCCCGTTCAGAGGCGCTGTTTCCTCCATCCGATTGCCTTCAGTCCTCTTGCCTTCCTGAGCTGGGAGGTGAGGCCGCGGAACGCCCTGCCTTTCCTGTTGAGCGCAGGCACGTCCTTCACCATGAGCGGGTCCGCGAGTATCACTTCGAAGAACTTGTAGTTCCCGTCTTCGCCGACCCAGTAGGAGTTGAGCACCTCGAGGTTCTTGTACATCCTGGCGACGCGCTGTTCGCCCATCGCCTGGTGGGAAATCTGCGGAGCCACGAAAAGGTAGCGGTGCCTGGGCTTCCTTCCGCCCCAGGTTCTCTGCCTTTTCCTCCTGCCCTTCTCCACCCTCACGCGGACTATCACGAAGCCGTTCTTGGCCTTGTATCCGAGCGTGCGGGCGCGGGGGAGGTTGCTGGGCTTGAGCACGCGCTCCATGGCGCCTGCTTTCCTCCACGCAACCACCTTCTGCTTGTAGAGCGGGTTCCTTTCCTTGTATTCCTTTTCCAGATTCGCTTTGATGTATTTGTATGCTCCCATTCATTTCACGTTTTTTCCGTTCAGCATTGCAGTAAGCTAGCCACATCCGGTTCTATCATTAATCAATAAGCACTCTATTTATTTTCCGAAGATTTTAAAAACCGGAGGATGGAAGAGTCAAAAATGCTGGAATTGCTTTTGAAGATAATCCCGCTCGGAATCGCGTCCACTTTGTCACCCGGCATACTCGCGGTCGTTATCGCAATCCTGAGCTCTAAGGAAAAGGCGGTGGAAAAAGCCGTGTTTTTTGCGGCCGGTTCCGCGGTTGCCGCGCTTCTCATAGTCGGCTTCGGGCTTTTCGCCGGCGGAGCTCCAACGGACGGGAAAACTGCGCCAATTTCATCATCTGCAGACCTGGTTCTCGGCGCGCTTTTAGTTCTTTTCGGCATAGCGTCCCTGAGGCACGGGCAGGAAAGGGACGGCATCCAAAGGAGGAACAAAGGAGCCGGCCCGCTCAGGTGGTTCTCGATAGCTTTCATACTCAATATAACCAATTTCGACGCGGTGCTGCTGCTTTTCACTGCTGTGCACCAGGTCGCGCAGGCCGGCGTGGGAAAAATTTACGAAATGGCCCTCGTGTCGGTCTCCTCGCTCTTTTTCCTGCTTCCGGCGCTCGCGCCGCTGGGGATGTACGTTCTCTTTCCCGGCAGGATGAAGCAGGTGCTTGAGCCGGTGCGCGCGAAGCTGCTGAAGTACGGAGGGGCTTTGTGCGCCGCGATATTCCTCGCGTTCGGCATCTACCTGCTGCTGAAGGGGGCAGGAATGATGCGGTAGCCCGGTT
>JBAZLI010000076.1 GCA_041650355.1 Candidatus Micrarchaeia archaeon
AAACGATGAGCACCGCTTTCTTTTCGTATTCGATATCCTGCACAAGAGCTATTGAAGAAATTAAATTCGGGTGCAATCCTGGAAAGAGCCCGCTGGCAATTCCGGCAACCAGGCCAATTACGAAAAACAGAACCAGTTCCAACATGTTCGCAGTCCGTTATTTCGGGATGTTTTTCCCAATCTCTTCAGCTGAAAATTCCTTTTGTGCAACTCCGCTCTCAACCGCTTTTTTAGCAACCGCAAGTGCCACGTTTTTCACCACTTCCCTGTCGAATGCAGGCGGGACTATGCGTTCCGCATCGGGGTTTTTCACGCTTCCGGCTATCGCTTCCGCAGCGGCAACCATCATCCCAAGATTTATCTCCTTCGCGCGCACGTCCAGCGCACCCCTGTATATCCCCGGAAACGCGAGCACGTTGTTCACCTGGTTCGGGAAGTCGCTCCTCCCGGTAGCAACAACCAGCGCGCCAGCATTCTTCGTTTCATTGTAATCTATCTCAGAATCAGGATTGCTCAATGCAAACACTATCGCATTCTTATTCATGCCTGCGACCATCTCTTTTTTGATTATTCCCGGCGCGGAAGCCGCAATCACCGCATCCGCTCCTTTCAGACATTCCGCAATCCCGCCTTTGCTTCTTGGCTTGGAATGCTCAACAAAAAATTTCTTGTATGGTTCAATATCTCTTCTGCTTTTGTCCAAAACTCCCTTGGAATCAAGCACCGTAATATTCCTGATTCCGTACGCAAGAAGCAGTTCAACAATTCCCATTATCGCGGCCCCTGCGCCCACGAGCACTATTTCAGCATCCTTGTCTTTCTTCGCCACCCTCAGCGCGTTTATGAGCCCTGCAAGTACAACTACTCCGGTTCCGTGCCTGTCGTCGTGGAAAACCGGGATGCCCATCGTTTTACGCAATGCGTCGTAAATTTCAAAAACCTTCGGGGTTTCAATATCCTCCAAATTTATCCCTCCAAAAGAGGGTTCAATCGCCTTAGTAATCACGATTATTTCATCCTTTTTCCGTGTATTGAGCGAAATGGGGAACGCGTCCACCCCCCCGAACTCCTTGAACAGTATCGCCTTTCCCTCCATTACTGGCAATCCGGCTTCAGGCCCTATGTTTCCCAACCCAAGAATCCTGGTCCCATCATTCACTATCGCGACGCTGTTCCATTTGTTCGTGTATTCGTAAACCATTTCAGGCTTCTTCGCAATCTCGCTGCACACCTTCGCCACTCCTGGTGTGTAGGCCAGGGAAAGTGTTTCCGAATCCTTGAGCGCAACTTTGCTTCTTATTTCCATCTTTCCCCTGAGCTTTTTGTGAAATTCGACAGCGTCCATGCAATCCTCCGGTTAGGATTTGGCCCGGCAATGTTTTAAACTTACGATGCCAATATTATCAATATCTCCGAGGCATTCAGTTTCGTATGCGAGCCTCGAAAATACGCGTGATTTTTATGAAGATAAAAAAACTAGGCGACGCAATCTGGGAATTGGAAAAGGAAGGAACCATGAAGGTTCCGGCGCTCATATTCGGCACTGAACCTGTGATGGAAAGGATGAAAAAAGACCGCACCCTGATGCAACTGCAGAACGTCGCTTCATTGGAAGGGATAATAAACAACGCGATGGTGATGCCCGACGGCCACGAGGGCTACGGTTTTCCCATAGGCGGAGTTGCGGCATTCGATGCGGAAGAAGGCGTGGTTTCTCCTGGAGGGATCGGTTATGATATCAACTGCGGCGTGCGCCTGCTCACAACCGGCTTGACTTACGAGGAAGCGAAGCCGAAAATAAAACAACTTGCAGATAAATTATTCACGAACGTTCCTTCAGGAGTAGGTAGCGAAGGCAAGCTTCGCCTGAAGCACGAGGAATTGGACAAGGTAGCGACAGGAGGAACCGAATGGGCGGTAGAGCACGGCTACGGATGGAAAGAAGATATTGAACGCACCGAGGAATATGGGCGCATGGAAGGCGCTGACCCAACGAAAGTGACCCCTACTGCAAAAGCCAGGGGAAAGTCCCAGCTTGGAACGCTCGGAGCAGGCAACCACTTCCTGGAAATCCAGCGGGTGGAAAAAGTGATGGACGAAAGCGTTGCAAAATCCTTCGGTCTTGTGAAAGATGAAATAGTCGTGATGATACACTGCGGCTCCCGCGGCTACGGCCACCAGATATGCACCGACAATCTGGGCGCGATGCTCAACCTCGCGAACAAAATGAATCTGTGGCTCCCGGACAGGGAGCTCGTTTACGCCCCGATAAAGACCCGCGAAGCCCAGGACTACCTTGCGGGAATGAAATGCGCGGTGAACTTCGCGTTCGCGAACAGGCAGATGATAATGCACTGGGTGCGCCAGAGCTTTGACGAGGTGCTGGGAAAAGGGGCCAGCGACAAAATGCATCTGGTGTACGATGTTGCGCACAACATAGCGAAAGTGGAGGAGCACGAAGTGGACGGAAAGAGGAGAAAGCTCATGGTGCACCGAAAAGGAGCTACGCGCGCGTTCCCGGCAGGAAGGCCGGAGCTCCCGCCGACTTACAGGAACGTGGGCCAGCCGGTGATAATCCCGGGCTCGATGGGGACTGCAAGCTACGTTCTCGTGGGAAAAGAGAAAGGGCTCTCCCTTTCCTGGGGGACCACGTGCCACGGTTCGGGAAGAACCATGAGCAGGGGCGAAGCGATACGGACGCACGACCCGAACGCGCTCGTGAAGGACCTGTGGGACAAGCAGCAGATTTACATACGCGCCATGGACAAGAGGGTGATTGCAGAGGAAGCGCCGGACGCGTACAAGAACGTCGACGAAGTGGTTGAAAGCGTCGCGGCCGCAGGAATAAGCGAAATAGTCGCTCGAGTTAAACCTGTTGCGGTAGTCAAAGGGTAATTAAGCCATGGTTCAGCACTTCAAACAGCAAGCGAAGCAGGATCTCCTGGGGCTGAAAATAATCGATTTTGAGAATGCCGCCCTGCGTTCTGACCCGCGCCAGACCGCACAACTAAAGAAGCAGTACTCGGAATTCATAAAAAATGCCATATCTGAAATAGGAAACGCCGCTGGCAGCCAGCCGCTAGTTTCGTTTGAAGACCATAAATGGCTGTTCGGGCAAGCAATGCGGGCGTTGTGGGGGAAAGAGGGGTTTGCAAAGGCCAAGGGAGACGTGACTCTGCTAAGCCAGGCGCTGTCCACCAGAACCTTCGATTGCGATACGAGCTGTTTTGTAATATCCGATATATTATCCCAGTTCGGAGTGAAAACAAAAATAGTTTCGCTTCCATCCCACGCAGTTTTGCGCATAGACGTAAAACCAAGAAAAATGGTGGAAAAACCCGCGGCATTTTATCTTGAAACCAACCTATTCCGGTTAACTCAGGGTACCGTAGAATTTTTTATCTACCCCACTGAAGCCGCTTTTAGAACGGCATATCCGGTCTCTTACGGTGGGATGGATCCCGATGTTTTCCCGAATAGCATGGTATGCTCAAACATCGGGGCGTTCCTCCAAAGTGCGGGAAGGGGTTTGGAATCCCATGGAAACCAAAAAGCCGCGTCTCAGAAGTACAACGAATCCATAAAATACTTCAGAATGGCAATGTCTCTGAATAATAAAGATGCCAATGCATACTTTGGAATGGGGGAAGGCTACCGCTCACTCAGGGATTATGAAACTGCCCTCGCTTATTTCAAGAAATCCTTGGAAATCAATCCGAACCAGGTTAAAGCTTACAATAATATCGGGATAATATATATGATACGGCTGCCTTCAAATGACAAATCCGAAACCGAAAGGAATCTCAAGACCGCGGTTGAGTATCTCAAAAAAGCATTGGCGCTCGATCCTAAATACATGCAAGCACTTGCGAACCTCGGAGAAGCAGATGCACTTCTTAAAGAACTACATGGCGCAGAAAATTACAAAAACGGCTCAAATAGAGGCAAGAAAACTAAACAAAGACCAGATGATGCAAATTAATGGTGAATGTTTTTATTTCTTGTCTCATAATATATTCTACAAGCAGTTTGTGGGTGGAGAAATGAACGAAGATGAAGAAAGGAAATCCTATCTCAACGAGACGATAGAGCACATAGACATAACGAAAATAGACGCGGTCCCGCTCATAGAAAGCTACTCGAAAATGGCGTTCCAGGCAAGGAACCTCGCGCGCGGCGCAAAAATATACGAGAGAATGCTTAGGGACGAGAAGTGCGGAGTGATACTCACGCTCGCAGGCTCGATTTTCAGCGCAGGCCTGAAGAAGGTGGTTTACCAGCTCGTGAAGCACAACATGGTGGACGCGATTGTTTCCACTGGCGCGCTCATAGTGGACCAGGACTTTTTCGAATCTCTGGGCTTCAGGCACTACATCGGCACCCCGAACGTTGACGACAACCGGCTCAGGGAGCTTCGCATAGACAGGATATACGACACTTACATAGACGAGGACGAACTGCGCGTGTGCGACATGACGATAGCGAAGAT
>JBAZLI010000077.1 GCA_041650355.1 Candidatus Micrarchaeia archaeon
AGGCGAGGATTCCGGAAAGAAAAAACTAGAGCTGGTTCCAAAGAAGAAGTGAGGTCCTGAAATTCAATCCTCCGACAGCCCTGAACGGAATGTTTTTAAATGCTTTATTCTCAAATAAGATGGCGTTGTTCTATTTAGCAATGGCTAAAATGAGCTAACTGGGTTAAATTGACTACTCGAGACAGTTGCGGTGAATTCTTATGGCTGAAAAAACAGAGAAAAAACCTGAGAAGACGGAAAAGAAGGACGCTAAGGAAGCCCCGAAAGAGGCGCCTAAAGCTCCTCCTAGGAAGATAGAGAAGAACGTGAAGGGAATCAAGCGTATCGCCGGAAAGGATGTGAGCGGCGACTACAAGCTCCCGAAAGCTCTCCTTAGAGTGCGCGGAATAGGCAAAAGCCTGAACCAAGCGATTGCAAAGCTCCTGATTCGGGAGATGAAGCTCCCGGAAAACGTTGACGTGGGCGACCTGAACGACGAGCAGATAGAGCAGATGGACAAGATTCTCAACAATTTGGGGCAGTACGGGCTCCCGGAATTCATGCTCAACAGGAGAAAGGACTACATGGAGGGCGGGAACAAGCACATAATCATGAACGACTTGATTTTCGCGCTCAAGCAGGACGTTGAAAGGGACAAGAACACTTACACCTGGAAGGGATACAGGCACGCCTACGGCCAGAAAGTCAGAGGCCAGAGGACCCGCAACACCGGGCGCGTGGGCATGACGGTCGGAGTGCTCAGGAAGGCTGTGCTGGCACAGGCAAAGGCCGCGACAACCCCGGGAGCAGCCCAGGCTGCGAAGCCGGCGGCAGGAGCACCAGCAGTTGCGAAGCCCGCAGCGGCTCCGGCTAAGAAATAGGTGGAACGATGGGAGACCCGAGAAAACTCAGGAACAAATACTCAAAACCCAAGAAGCTTCTTGACAAGGGCAGGATAGCGGAGGAAAGCGCGCTCAAGCACACCTACGGCCTGAAGAACATGCGCGAGCTGTGGCTCGCGGTGAGCGAACTCAAGAAGGGAAGGCGCGAAGCCCGGAGGCTCCTCTCGCTTACTGAAGCAGAGAGGAACAAGGAGGAGGGCGTGGTGCTCACCAAGCTCAGGCGCCTCGGCATGATAGACGACAAGGCCAAAGTGGAAGACATCCTTTCATTGACGGTCAAGGACGTGCTCGAAAGAAGGCTCCAGACAAGGGTGCTGAGAAAAGGGCTCGCAAAGACCATGGCCCAGTCCAGGCAACTGATAACGCACGGATTCATCTCCATAAACGACAGGATTGTGAACATTCCTTCGTACATGGTTTCAGCTTTGGAGGAGGGGACCGTGAGGCACTCGAAGCACATTGAAATAGACCACCGCTTCGTGGAGCCGAAGGCCGAAAAGCCGGCCGAGCCGGCCAAAGCCGAGGAGAAGCCCAAAGAGTGATTTTTATGACTGAAACGGCAAAACCAGAAGAGAAAAAAGTCGAAAAGCCGGCCGAGGCAAAACCAGAGGCGAAGCCAGCAGAGGCAAAGCCGGTCGCGCCAGCAGCTGCTCCGGCACCTGCAACCGCAGCGCCTGCCCCAAGGCCAGAGCCGAGGAGAAGGTCCAAGCTCGCGGTAATCCACATCTACTCCTCGAAGAACGATACCATAATCACGGCTACGGATTTGAGCGGAGCCGAAACTTTCGGATGGGCGAGCGGCGGAATGATAGTCAAATCCGACAGGGAGGAAGGAAGGCCGTACGCCGCGATGCAGGCCGCGATAAAATTGGTGAATCAATTGAAGGAGAAAGGAGTGAATCCTGTTTTCATAAAGATTCGCGCCCCGGGCGGGAACAAGTCCAAGACCCCGGGCGGAGGCGCCCAGGCAGTGGTGAGGACAATCGCGAGGATGGGCGTAAGGATTGAGAGGATAGAGGACGTGACCCCGCTCCCGACCGATTCCATGAGGAAGAGGGGCGGAAGAAGGGGAAGAAGGGTTTGACGCCAGGCGAAAAAATGAAACTCGAAATAACCAAGGAAGAGGGGAACAAGCTCAATTTCGAGCTTGCTGGAGTGAACACTTCGTTTGCCAACGCGGTCCGCAGGTACATGATAAAATCGGTCCCCACGTTCGCGATAGAGGAAGTGACGTTCTACGAGAACTCCTCGCCGATATTCGATGAGTACATCTCGCACAGGATAGGGCTCGTGCCGATATTCACTCCCGAAGACGTCCCGAAGGAGGCGGAAATCACCTTCTATCTGGACACTAAAGGCCCCAGGACAGTGTACTCTGAGGAGCTGGAGAGCAAGGACAAGGAGGTGAAGGTCGCAAGAGGGAAAATCCCGCTCGTGACCCTTTCAGACGGCCAGACGCTCAGGCTCGAAGGAAAGGCGTTCCTCAGGACTGCTGAGAAGCACGCGAAATTCCAGCCCGGGCTCGCAGCCTACGAAATTGCCGGGGAAACGTACAAGTTCACGGTGGAGTCGTTTTTCCAGATGCCCCCGCGCGAGCTTCTCGCAAGGGCGCTCGCAATCCTCGACGACGACCTTGAAGCGCTTCACAAGCAGCTCCACAAAGCCGAGAAGGGAAGCAAGAAGAAATAAGTCTTTTTAAATTGTTCCGCAGTCATTATTAGTCCTATCCGTCTTCTGATGGATATCCATTCACTAGAGTTAAGTTCATGCAGGGATGGCGGAGCCCGGTCAAACGTGCTAGCTTGAGGGGTTAGTGGTCTAGCACCTGCGCAGGTTCAAAAGCTTTCGCTGACGCGAAAATTTGCCAGCAAAGCTGACAATCCTGCTCCCTGCAATTTCTTTCTTTTTGTAAAAAGAAAACGTTTACGAAAAGAAAAACATTTTGCGCGACCGTAGTCTAGTGGTAGGATTCAAGCCTTCCAAGCTTGTGACCCGGGTTCAAACCCCGGCGGTCGCAATTCTTTTTCAGGAAAGTTTTTAAATGCACGATTGGATACTGGAACGGGTGGAAAAATGAAAAAGAATCTTCTGATACTAAGCCTTGTATTGCTGATGGCCGCAGCTTACGCCAAGCCCCTGCTGCTGATAATAGACTCTTCAGGAAGCATGGACGACACGCTTCCCTCGGGAAAGACGAAGCTGGAAACAGCGAAGGAGGTCGCGATAGAAACCGTGAACAGCTACGGGGATGAGATAGCGCTCATGGTCTACACCGACTGCGACAGCGGCGGAGACCCTCTCTCGGGCAGCATAAGCGTCTGGGAGCCATTCACTACGAGCAAGAGCTCCCTGATTTCGAAGATAAATTCGATAACCGCAGACAGCAGCACGCCGATAGCCAACTCAATCACTGAAGGCACGAAATACCTCCAGCAGATCAAGGGCACGGGCCAGATGGTGCTCCTCACCGACGGCGAGGAAACCTGCAGCGGCGACGTTGTTTCTGCAGTGGAAGCTGCGCAGAGCGCCGGGATGGAGGTGAAAGTGGTGGGCTTCGCACTGGACACTTCAAGCCAGGACGCGATTTCCTCTTCGGTCACTCAGGGAGGCGGAAAATACTACAATGCCGGAGATGAGATTGAGCTCAGGCAGGCGCTCAGCGAGGCAGTGAGCGACGCATCGTGCTGCGCCCCGACCGCGATTCTCCTGATTCCGCTTCTGGCCGGCCTTTACATGAAGCTGAGAGCCGCATAATCTTTTTGCTTATTTCCCTTCTTTTATCCCTTTCTTCAAAACAACGAGCGGGAGCATCGCGCATTTTATCCTTGAGGGATTCCTGCTCAAATCCACTCCGAGCATTTCAAACACTTCTTTCTGCCCCATTTCCGCAATCTCCTCCATTTTCCTCCCCTTTACGGCGCCCATGAGCAAAGACGCTGAGGCGATGCTGATTGCGCACCCCTGCCCGGTGAACTTCGCATCCGCGACGGTTTTCCGGTCCTTGGAAAGCTTGATGAAAACCTGCACCATGTCCCCGCAGGAAGGATTGTAATCAGTTTTCTTTATGTCAGCGTCCGCAATCTCCCCGTAGTTGATGGGATTCTTGTGCAATTCCAGAATGCGGTCCATGTAAATGTCCATTTAAATCACAGAAACTTAGTGCGCGCCTTCTCCAGCCCCGAGCAGAGCGCGTCCACGTCCTCCAAATCGTTGTAAATGTAAAAGCTCGCCCTAACGCTTCCGTTTATTCCGAGCCTTTCGTGGAGCGGCTGCGCGCAGTGGTGCCCTGCCCTGACCGCTATCCCTTCGGAATCCAGCGCCTGCGCGACGTCGTGCGGATGAATCCCGTCAATTGTGAAAGAGATTATCCCTGCCCGCTTTCCGGCTTCAGGGGCGCCGAGGATGCGCAATCCCCTGACTTCCGCAAGCTTCCCAAGCGCATATTTCGTGAGCTTCAAATCGTGCTTCCGCACCTCATCCATTCCCAATCCTTCCAAGTAGCCGATAGCGGTTCC
>JBAZLI010000078.1 GCA_041650355.1 Candidatus Micrarchaeia archaeon
GCCCTTGAATCCCTTCAGCTCCTTCATCACCGATTCGGTGGAGGAGCGCAGGGTGGAAATTTCCTTCTTCGCGCCGCCTACGAGCGAAAGCAGGGAGTTCATCTCCCCGAGCACCTCCTTCTCCTTGTCCAGCCTCTGCTTCACTGATGAATACTCGGATGTTATCGTGTCCGCGGTCTTCCTGAGCGACGGCACGTCCATCTTCTTGGAAGAGAGAGTACCGGCCAGCTTCGAGACCTCGGCCTCCATGGACTCCAGCTCCTTCTTGAGCGAGGAGATGTTTTTCCTGGAGGAGACCAGCGCGGTGGTTTTCTTCTCGACGTCCGAACCGATTAGTTCGTTCCGCGTCTTCTCCAACTGCTCTTTCGTGAACGCGATGGAATCCTTTACCTGGCCAACCTGGCTGCGCACCTCCTCGAGCTGGTCGAGCGCCTTGTAGTACGCGTCTTCCTGGCCTGCCCTGGAGCTTCCAGTAACTGCGCCCTTTTTAGAAAGCTCGTCTAATTTGGCCGCGAGCTTCTCGTAGTTCGCGTTGAATTCGTCCTTGAAGCCCTGCACCGCCTTGAGGTTGGCCTGGGATTTCTCCTCGAGCGCCATCACTTCCTTCACGAGCCCGGATTTCTCGGTTTCGAGCTTCTGGGTTTCCGCGGTGGCCTTTTCCTCGGTGATGGCGGTCCATTTGAGGTAAACCTTGGTGAGCTGGTACTCTATGGATATTATCCCCTCGGATTCGAGGGCATGGGACCATTCCTCTATTGTTGATATGGGGATGTTGAGAAGGCGGGACGCCATGGTTATTTCGATTTTTCCCTTTTCCCGCACGAGTTTTATGAGAGATTCTACGCCTGTCGAAATCAGCATTTCGTCAAACTCCATGTTTGGATTTAGAGGTAATAATTAATAAATATATTATATCCAATAAGGAGTAATCACCCCATAAAATTGCTAAAAATGCGTGTTCAAATGCCAAAAACAGATTACACAGTAAAGAAGCTTGAGAAAGGCCCGCTCCAGCGATTCAGGAACCAGAATGCAGTGCTCAAGAAATTCGGGGAGAAGGGGCTGAGGCTCTACAAGGCGGCCAATGGGAAGCTGGGCTGCAGCGAGCTTTGCGCCGAGCTGGGCATCGAGCCGGATTTTGCAGACGAGGTTGCGGGCTGGCTCGAGGAGCAGGGCATGGCCGAAATCATCGGCGAGAGAAGCGCCGGGAAAAGGGAGCCCGGAGAAAAAGTAGCGGCTGAAGAGAAGGAGGAGGAAGCACCTGAAGAGGCTCCTGCGCCAGAGGAGAAAATCGAGCCGGCTCCCAGGCCGAGGAGCAGGCTCAGGGATTTGGTGGAGCAGGAGATGGAGAAGAAGGAAAGCGGCGAAGAGATAGTGCCTGTTGAAGAAGAGAAGGCAGTGGAAGAGCAGGAAGCTAAAGAGGCGAAGGAGGAGCCCGAGGAATCCAAGGCTGAGAGCAAGGAGGAGACGCAGGAAGCCGAAGAGGAAATAGTCCCCATAAGCCCTGAGGAAGAGAGTGCGGGGGAAAGCGAAGGGCGCTGGAAGGGTGCCGGGAAGAAGAGCGAAGACGAGGAGCCGAAGGAGGGTGAAGAAGGGAGCGAGGAAAAAACTGAGGAGCCGCAGGAAGATGAAGAAGTGCAGGAACCTGGGAAGGCGGAGGAACCCATAGGCCCTGAGCAGGATGATCCCGAGCAACCGAAGGACAGGGACGAAGAGGAGCCGGGCATCGAACCAGAGGAGCAGAGGGAATCCGACCCGGTGAGGAAAATCATACTTGACAAGTACGGCGAGATAGGGCTGAAGGTGTATTCGCTCATAGACGGCCAGAAGAACGCCGAGGAGATAATGAACGAGACCGGCGTGAGCGAGGCGAAGCTCATAGAGATGCTCGAGTTCATGGAGAAGCAGGGCATAATCAAGCTCGAGCACCCGGAAAGCAGGCCTGCGCCTGAATCAGAGGAGGAAAAGGACAGGTTCAGCCCGCTTGAGGACAGCGAAACCGGCACGAACGTGCGGGACCCGAATCCTGTGGAGATGGCCACCAAGCTCCAGGGAGGAATATTCAAGGACATAGAGATGCGGGCCAAAGTGGCGCTGAAATACGGGGAGAAGGGGACCAAGGTTTTCGACGCGCTCGGAAAGGGGGGCAGGACTGACATAGACCTGAGCATGGACCTCAGGATGCCGGTCTACGAGGTAAGGAACATTCTTTCCTTCCTAGCCGGGAACAAGGCGGTCATAATGAGGCCGCTGGACCGGAAGGACGTGGTGAAGATGTACGGCGAGGATTCTGTTTCTATATACAAGAGGTACGGGCGCGAGGGGGTGTTGCTTTACGAGCTCATAGGAAAGGACATGGGCATAAAGCAGATGGCTCAGATAGTGACTACTGAGAAGGAGAAGTTCGCGGAGATGTTCATATTCGCGCACAAGGTGCTCGGAGTGGAGATACCCATAGACAAGGATGTCATATACTCGCAACTCGGAAAGTAATGGAAAAGAACGCGGAATTCCTTGCGGTGGCCAGGCCTGCGCGGATTCACCTTCTCTTTTTCGCCCTTGCCTTTGTTTTCGCCCTCTTCTTAGGCCTGGTTTTCTTTGCGGCTTTTCCCTGGGCAAGTATCTTCTTCTGCTCGCTCCTGGTCACCCCGCGGAACAGCAAGGAAGAGGCTGAAAGGTGGAGCGAGGAGACCATCTTCCTGACCGAATTCAGGCTTAGGTACCTTCTGAGCTTGAGTCCTTTTTGGGCCAGCTTTTCTGAACCGGCGTAGAACGCCCCTTTCGCTTTTTCGATAACGTACTTCATTGGCTCACCTGAACCTGCGCGGGCTCCGGCCCGCGATGGTTGCTGTTTTTCCTTCAGGAATTAGGGATATAAAACTATCGCATTCGGTGGCCGAAACTGTTCCCCTGGATGCATGGGGCGGCTAAATTTCCTCGCACATTGTGGGACCGTTCTCCTTCTTGTCCCTCCGCATCCTGTACGTGCTCGCGAATTCGGAGCCCATGAGCTCCTCGTCGTGGGTTATCACGAAGGCCTGCCCTATCAGCTCGGGAAGGTTGTACTGGAGCACGCGGGCGAGCACTCCCACTGCCTCCTTGTCGAGATTGTGCGTGGGCTCGTCGAGGATGAGCATGCTGATGTTCGGAGTAAGCACTGTGGCGAGGGCTATCCTGAGCGAAAGCGCGATGGTGGCGCGCTCGCCTCCGCTGGCAAGCTCAGCCGGCCTCCACGAGCCGTCGGAAATCTCGAATTTGTAACCGGATTCGTCGGCAATCATGCGCAGGCCCTTGTAATCCGCGTAGGGATAGATGATTGCCCATATCTCGTTCATCGCGGAATTCAGCGCGGCCACCACCTCGGTCCTGAGCTCGGCTTGGGTTTCCACGAGCGCGTTCCTGTAAATTGACATTTCCTCGCACTCGCGCTCGAGCTTCGAAACCTGGCGCGCGATGGATTCCAAATCCTCGGCTTCGGAGGACGCGGACTTTAGGAGTTCGGCGCAGCTTCTGTGCTCGGACCTTGCAGATGCTAGGGATATCGCGAGCTTGTCGCCTTCGTTCCTGGCTGATTCGAACGATGTTCTGGCGGATTCGAACTCGGTTTCTCCGAAGCCCAGGGACTTGAGTTCGCCCTCGTGCCTGGCGAGCGAGGATTGCAGCTCCGCGAGCTTCTTCGCCTTCGCAAGGGCGTCTTCGAGCTGCGAGCGCGCATCGCGCGCTTTCTGCAATTCTGTTGAAATAGAATCCACGGATTTTCTTTTCGCTTCGAGCTGGGTTCCCAGGGAAGAGAGGCTTGCGCGCGCAGCGGCCGCCGTTTCCCCAAGGCTTCCGGATTCGGAAATCTGTTTTTCAAGCATGCGCGCCCGCTCCGAGAGGTTCTGGATTCTGCGCAACGCTGCGTCCAGCCCGGATTTCGCCCTGGACTTGGATTCCTTATCTGAGGAAACGCATTTCAGTTCCTCCTTCATGGATGCGGTTTCACGTGCGCACTCCCCAAAAACGTGCTTCATGCCTTCGGGGGTTATGGGGCTCCTGCACACCGGGCATTTCGACATGCCTGGCTCAAGCTTCTTCACGCCTTCCTCGAGCCTGCGGAGCTCCGAGGAGATGGACTGGGCGCGCGAGGAAATTTCAATCAGCTCGCGCTCAAGTATTTTGCACGCTTCCTCTGCTTCGGCCGGTTTTTTTCCGGCCAGGAGGAGCTTGAGTTCCCTGGTTGCTGAGGCGAGTTCGGCTGCCGCGGAGCGCCCGAGCTCCATGCGCCCCTCCAGCGAGCCCAGCTCCTTTGAAGCAGAAGTGTGCCTGGATTGCAGTTCCACCGCCTCTTTTTTCAGGGAAACGGATGTGGCTTCCAGCACG
>JBAZLI010000079.1 GCA_041650355.1 Candidatus Micrarchaeia archaeon
GATTTGCGGTGCTTAATTTTCCTGTGCTTAAGCAACCCCTATTTCCCTTATTCTCTGGTTTGTTCGGAGCGTCTCTTCTTGGCTCGAGCTTCATGCAGAATGTGAAGATTCCTGAACAGAAAATACAGAGCGCAATAATTGATAAAACTGAAATCAAAAAAACAATGAGCCTAAGCATCATTGCATCCTCTCTTGTCTCATTTCTTCCCGGGGTCGGAAGCGCGCAGGCGGCGGTTATCGCGTCATCTTTCAGGAAAATGAGGGAGAAATCTTTCCTTCTTATGCTCGGCGCGGTGAATTCCATAGTCATGCTTCTGAGCTTTGTCGCGCTCTATTCTATCGGGAAGCCGCGGAGCGGAGTCGCTGTTTTCACGGGAAAATTCCTTCCTGCATTGAGCCAGCAGCAGCTCTGGCTGCTGCTGGCCGTCGGATTGGTTGCAGGATGCATTTCAGTTTTCCTCTCTCTGTTCTTCGCGAAGAAATTCTCTGCAATAATGACAAGGATAAATTACAGGTGGCTTTGCTTGGGAATTCTTGTTTTCATAACCGCAATCTCTGTTCTTTTATCAGGCCCGCTTTCCCTGCTTGTCTTGGTTACAGGGGCAGCGATAGGAATGCTGACTGCATTCCTCGGAGTGAGAAAAATCCAGATGATGGGATGTTTGCTTTTGCCTGTTATTTTGTATTATCTTATTTAGAAGAACTTCTTCAGATCCTGCTGCTTCTCTTTCTCCCTTCCGAAGACGCTTTCTATCGCGACAGTTATCAGCGCGATGTTCTGCTTTGTGTATGCAGGGACATTGAATTTCTCGGCGAGCTTTCTCGCGGACTCGAGATATTTGATTATCGAGCCCTCCGCTATCGTGAAAATCAGCCTGCCTCCGCATTTCAGACACTTGCCTTTCAGCGGCGGCCTCCTGTATTTCTCGTTGCAGCCGACGCATCTGAACTGCTGCTTCGTGAATTTATGGAAATTGCCCTTGATATCCCTGATGAAATGCCTGTCTATCACAAGGCGCGCGACATCTGCCTCGTCGACGGCCCTGAGCTTTTCTGCGAGAGCCATCTGATGGTCCAGCTTTTCCTGCATCGTTGCCAGCGTCTTGTATATCGAGCATCCTGTTCCCGCGTTTATGTCGCTGACATCATGGGTATAGTGCAGGTTCTTCAGCGAGGCGAACTCGCTATCGCTTTTCAGCCTGTCTGATATCTGCTCTATCTTCACTGTATTCGGAGGCATGTTTTTCTCCGCGGCCATATACATTTCGAGAGGGTATTCCTTCGCCACATCAAGGTCGAAAATCATGTCGTCGATTTCAGCGGGCCTTATTCTCGTGTTCAGAGTAAGAGGGGCATCCTGCGTCGAGCCTCTGTGCGCCGGAAGATATTCCCTCGAGAAATTCAGCAGCGCATCGAGAAGAAGCATCATCGCGCCTTCGTCCCCGTCGCAGTCCCTTCTCATGGTTGCGTGCATGAACGGCGAGGCGAGGAATGCCTGCATAGGCGCATGGCCTATTATCCTCGCGACAACGCCTGCGCAGTTATGCGGGGCGATGCAAAGAAGAAGATGGCCCGCCAGATCCTCTTTTTTCTGCAGGTTGTAGAACGGCTTCTGCTTGTAGAATTTCTCGAGAAGCGCGTCGATGAATTTGGCAGTCTTGAAAAAAGTGTCTGTCGCGGCCTCGTCGTTTCCCCCGTATGAAGGGAGGATTATGTCGTGCGGCTTCATTTCGAGAATCTGCTCCTCGTTTTTCAGCTCCCTGTCGAAAATGTCTTTGGTGTATCCCAATTCCCTGAGTTTTTCTATCGAGGTTCCGACTTCCTTCGGCTTGAATTGTGTTATCGGAACTTCGCTCGCATCGTATCTTATTGTCCCGTCTTTGTTGACATGAAGGCTGAATGATGCCCTTAAGATTCCCTTCGCGAGATTCTCGGGGATGTGCTTGGTCGAGCTCGTTCCCCTCACTCCTTTCACGAGAACGGGTTTTTCCTTCAGCCCGAGCTGCTTTATCGCGCAGTCATAATATTCTTTTATTGGTATTTTCTGCTCGCTGAAAGGCCTCATGGATTCCTGCCCGTGAAGGGGGCAGCTTTCTGTCTCCATTTTCTTGAAGCATTTGGAGCAGTAATGCATCTGCTGGGTTTTTCCTCCGCATTTGTGGCATACGAAATATATGCTCTCGCTGCCGCATTTTTCGCACCAGTGGATTGGCCAGTCTGATTCCACATACCCTTTCTCGTTCGCAGCCTGCAGGCTGCGCAGTCTCCCTCCCTCTTCTCCGACGGGAAAAAGGCAGTTCGGCGAGCCTGTGAGCTCCCTCGGCTTCGCCTTCTCCGGCCTTCCCATCCTCGAGCCGATGAATGTCCCTGCCTTGTCTTTTATCCTGAATCTGGAATTCTCGTTTATGAATTCCAGAACAGTCTTCTCTCCTGCAATCTTCGCTTTTTCAAAAAAAGCTTTTATTTCTGATTCGAAATTCTCGGGGGATATCCCGAAATTGGCGGCCATCGCATCCGCATCTTTTTTCTCGATGATTACATCAGCTATTCCGACCTTGTGCTCCATCCCTGTCAGCTCCAGCGCCCTTTTCGCGGGAACAAGCCTTTCCCTCTCGTGGCTTCCGTACGGAAGATTGAGGTTTCCATTCGCGGGCTCTGCGCGGGAAATCCATTCCAATAAATCGATGAATTGGCTGAATTTTATCTGCGACCAGTAATATATGAAATCAGGATGCAGGGGCATGTTGAAGACAATGCTGACTTTCATGGCCTCCTCGAGGCTCGGCGCTTTTTTGTCGAGTGTCTGCAGGACTTTCTGCATGTCCTCGAGCTGCGCCTCTGTCTTTATCGCCAGAGTCTGGGGGTCTGAATATTTCACAGCGACTTCCTTCAGCTCCGCGAGCCACCACTCATTGTTGTATCCGCAGGGATTCAGCAGATGGTTTCTGTTTATGAAATCCCCGTACGAAACAAGAATGTCTCCTGAATAGATTATCTCTTTTATCTTGTCTTTCAATTCCTTCGCCTTTTCTACTGTCCTGAACTGCACGACAGAGCCGTCAAGCAGCTTTACAATCGGCCCGTCTATGCTGTCGCACACTCCTATCGCCGCAGCCTTGCTCGGCTTCTCTAATTTTATCTGCGTTCCGAATGCTATGAATCCGTCGAACGCGGTCATTGTCGCGGGATGTATCGCCATCGCGGAATACCCGCTCAGCCTGCATCTGCCGTACCTTAATCTGAATGCGCCTGAAGCGGATGGATGCCCGAAAACAGGCCTGCCCGCGACGACATCCTGAATGTATGTTGCTGTCGCGGACTGCTTCTTCTCCTCTATCTTTGATTTCTGCAGCTCTACGAATTTCTCGAGCCAGTCCCAGTCCTTGAATTTGAATCCTATTTTCCTCAGCTTGTTCAGCGTTCTCAAAAGCTTCGGGGCTTTCTGGGCGATTCCCTCTCCTAAGATAAGGCATGCCCCGCTCCTTATCCTGTTTGTCTCTATCCTGTCAAGGTCCTTGTAATTGGAAACCTCTCTTTCCTCTGTCGGGTCGCCGTCTATCTGTATGGGAAGATTCCTCACGAGAAAATCTATTTCAGCAGGGCTCGGAAGATACTGGAGATTATTGACTCTCTCGTGCCTGTCATAAACCTCTGTTATCATTCTTTTCACTTCCTGCTCTGTCGGGTCGTATTTTGCATAGCCCATAAGTTCCCTAATATAGTCTGTTATCAGAAGGAAAATGCTCGCGGCTGTTCTTCCCGCCCCTCCTATGGGTCCCGAGAAAAACGGGGAGATGTAATCTTTTCCGTCCCTTGTTTTCTTGACTTTGAAATGAGTGTATCCCTCGAGGGGAGCGGCGACAACGCCGCATGTCAGATAGCCGAATGCGACTCTCAGGCCCGCATCCATCGCTTCCTCATGGCTTTTGAACTTGCAGAATTTTTCCTTCGCGATTTCCTCCGAGATTTTCAGGCAGACAGCCGGATCCAAAAATCCGTATTCTTTCTCGAGCTCCTTTATTCT
>JBAZLI010000080.1 GCA_041650355.1 Candidatus Micrarchaeia archaeon
TCCGGGGCACATCTGGACAGGGCGCGAATTCGCGCCGCATCCGGGAACCTACGAAATGTTTAAAAACCTCCCCGACATAAACAAGTATACTCTTTTCTAAGATTAACTTCTTAGCAAAAAACATCAGGTTAGATTTGTAAATCTAAAAATAAAAAATGGGTGAAAAAATGGCAGCGAAAGAACATGCAAACATTGTCTTCATCGGGCATGTGGATGCAGGAAAATCCACGACCGTGGGAAGACTCCTGTACGAGACCGGGGCTATTTCAGAGCAGGCGCTCAACAAGCTCAAGGACGAGGCCGCAAAGGTCGGAAAAGCCACGTTCGAGTTCGCGTTCGTGATGGACGAGCTCAAGGAGGAAAGGGAGAGGGGAGTCACTATTGACATTTCGCACAGGGAATTCGAGTCGGCTAAGTACCACTACACCATCATCGACGCCCCGGGGCACAAGGACTTCGTCAAGAACATGATTACGGGCGCAAGCCAGGCTGATGCAGCTACTCTGGTCATTTCGGTGAAAGACGGAGTCCAGCCCCAGACAAAGGAGCACGCGTTCCTCGCGAAGGTGCTCGGAATCAACCAGCTCATAGTGAACATGAGCAAGATGGACGCGGTGAATTACGACCAGGCCAAATACAACGAAATCAAGGCAGAAGTCGAGAAACTGCTCAAAGGGATGGGGTACAAGATGGAAAACGTGCAGTGGGTAGCGGCTTCCTCTTACATGGGGGACAACATCACGAAGAAATCCCCGAACATGCCGTGGTACACCGGCCCGACTCTGCTCGAGGCCCTAGACAAGATAACGCTTCCTCCGAAGCCGGTGGACAAGCCGCTCAGGCTCCCGGTGCAGGACGTATTCACCATCACCGGGCACGGAACAGTGCCTGTGGGAAGGGTGGAAACAGGAAAACTCCAGCTCAACACGCCAGTCATTTTCATGCCTTCGGGTGCGAAGGGGGAAGTGAAGAAGATCGAGATGCACCACCAGGAACTCCAGCAGGCAGGACCTGGCGACAACGTCGGATTCAACGTGAAGGGCGTGGAGAAGAAGGATATCAAGAGAGGGGAGGTCGTCGGGCCGGCAAACAGCCCGCCCAAGGTGGCTGCTGAATACACTGCGCAAATTGTGGTGCTCAACCACCCGACCGCGATTTCGGTCGGATACACACCGGTTATACACATACACACGACGCACTTCGCAGGGAAATTCACCGAGCTTGTGGAGAAGAAGGACCCGAAGACCGGCCAGCCGGTTCCGGGAAAGCCTGATTTCCTCAAGACCGGGGACGTCGCGGTGGTGAAGATACAGCCGCTCAAGCCCATAGTGGTGGAGAAGTTCTCGGACTTCCCGCCGCTCGGAAGGTTCGCAATCAGGGACATGGGCCAGACTGTTGCCGCGGGAATAGTTCTCGACGTTACGGAGAAGAAACAGTGAGTCCATGGCAAGCAAGGTAAAAATAACGCTCAGCGGCGAGAAGCCGAAAAACATCGTGGGAGTGGTAACCCAGATAAAGGAGCTCGCGAAGAACTTCGGAATGAAGATTCGCGGGCCGGTTCCCATGCCCAGGAAGGTTCTGGGCATAACCACAAGGAGGACTCCGTGCGGGGACGGGAGCGACACGTACGAGCACTGGCAGAAGAGGATATCCAAAAGAGTTCTTTACGTCGAAGCGGACGAGAAGAGCATCAGGAACATCCTAAGGATAAAGGTGCCAGATGATGTTTTCGTGAAAATCTCCTTAAGCTGAATTTTCCCTTTTTTATCTTATTTTCATCTTTATCTTGTGCTATTCAGGATTTTCTTTTTATTTCCTCATTGCTAATGTTTCGTCCACCAGGCGCTCTATGCGCTTTTTCACGTCCTCATTCTTCAGGTTTCCATTTTCGAAATCGGCGTCGCTCGCGAAAACCGCGCGGGGGTTGCATATTATGCCGAAATAGTGCATCAGTGCGACCAGCTGGCTGCGCACGAGCTGTGAACTTCCCGGGTTGCTGGACTTTATCATGAAGCCCGCGATTCTTCCCTCCATTGATTTGTAATTCACGAATTCGAAAAGGTTCTTTATCCCGGATGAAAAGACCGCGTCGTAAATCGGGCTTCCTATGAGCAGCACGTCGCTGCTTTCAACCATTTTCACAACTTCAAGGGTTTCTTTCTTGTACTGGACTTCGCTCGCGTAGCCGGAAAAATGCTCCATCCCAAAAACTGAGTTTGGTAAACCACCACTTGCGATGTCTGCAGACGGTTTTTGGGATGCATCGCCGAATGAATCTTCGGCGATGACCATGGGAGTTTTGCCCAAATCTAGATACGCTATTTCGTGCTCGCGTCCGTATTTGGTTCTCGCGTAATCAAATGCGATGTCAGTAAGTTTTCTTGTGAGAGAGTTCACTCTCAGGCTTCCGCATATGATTAATACTTTCATTCAAACACCTGCATTTATGCGCTGGGAAACCGAATCCCAGTCCAAAGATTTGAAGAACGAATTTATGTAATCCGCCCTTTTCAAGCCGTAATCCAGCATGAACGCGTGCTCGAAAACGTCCATCACCAGGAGCGGAACTGCTCCGGAAAGATGACCCGCATCGTGCTCGTTAATCCAGCAGTTGAAGAGCCGGCTTGAATTAGAATCGTAATAAAGCACGACCCATCCTATGCCGCGCATCGCCCCTGTCGCGCGGAAATCCTTTTCCCAATTCTCGTAGGAGCCGAAATCCGCAGCCAGTTTTTTGTGCAGCTGGGAATCCGGTTCAATTTGCGAGCCACCTTTCTTCATGTTCCCGAAATAGAGCTCGTGCAATTTCATTCCGTTGAATTCCCATCCGAACCTCCTTTTGAGTTCCGCGTATTCAGGGGCTGCGGTTTTTCCCTCCCCAACCATTGCGGAAAGCGCATCCGCAAGCTTGTTCGTGTTTGCCACGTAGCCCTGGTAAAGGGTGAAATGGTTTTTCAGCAGCGGGTCGCTGAATCCTTCTGTCCCCAGAAGATGCTCGAAATTCTTCGGTTCAAATGCCATCAGATCACCTTTTCGAACTTTATATTTTGCCTATCAGGTCGAAGCTGGGCTTCAGGGCCTTTTTTCCAGGCTCCCATTTTGCCGGGCACACCTCGCCTGGGTTGCTTCGCACGTAAACCGCGGCCTCAAGCTTCCTGAGGAGCTCCCTGGCGTTCCGGCCGATGTTGTTGTCGTTCATCTCGAACGCCCTGAGGACGCCTTCGGGGTCGACTATGAAGCTTCCGCGCAGGGACAGCCCCTCGTCTTCCAGGTATGTGCCGAATTCCCTGCACAGCTTCCCAGTCGGGTCGGCGAGCATCGGGAACCGTATCTTCGCAATGGAGGGCGAATTGTCGTGCCACGCCTTGTGCACGAACGCAGTGTCCTTGCTCACGCTGAAAACCTCCGCGCCGAGTTTCCTGAATTCCTCGTAAATGTCAGCAGTATCCTCGAGCTCGGTCGGGCATACGAACGTGAAATCAGCCGGATAGAAGATGAAAACCATCCATTTTCCCCTGTAATCCGAGAATTTTACCTTTTTTATTTCGTCATTGTGGAACGCCTCCATCTCAAAATCAGGTATTTTCTGCCTTATAGAAACCATTGTGCCACCCATATCGGTATTGGATATAAGGAATGAGGCGCAACTTGAATAAGAGCTTTTCTGTCCGCGCCCTTTTCCAATGTCTTCGCAGCCTCAGAGATTTTCTCCAGTAATCATCTTATACGCCGCCAAATAGCGCTCCGAAGTCTTCTGCACTATTTCAGGGGGCAGCTTCGGGGCCGGCGGTTCCTTGTTCCAGGTGCTTTTCTCTAAATAATCGCGCAGGAACTGCTTGTCCATGCTTTCCAGGATTCCTTTGTCATATTGTTCCTTGAGCCAATAGCGAGATGAGTC
>JBAZLI010000081.1 GCA_041650355.1 Candidatus Micrarchaeia archaeon
GTGAGCGATGACGGGGCAATAGCAAGCATTGAGAAAAAATAATCTCGCCTAAAAAGAAAACTAATCAGTACAAATCTTTCTCTTCTATCCCGAAATTCGCAAGAAGCATTCTCCCCTGGTCTGTGAGCAAATAGGATATTTTCGCGCCTGATTTATTCTCTTCCAGCAAGCCCATCTCAACGAATTTCTTCACCATCACTGCGCCGAGCTTCTGAATGCTTATGGGCTTTTGAGCCATGTTTTCACCCGAGTTTGGGAATGAGCTGCGGGACCTTCTTTTTGTAGTCGTGGAATTCTTCGCCTATCCTGAGCGCAAGCTCCTCGTCCTCCAAATCAGCAAGGGGCTTGATGAGCACCACCCACATTATGAACACCATGAGCGGGATTACCGCGCCTGTGACGAGGTAGGCGCCGAAATTGAACAGGAGGTGCGTTATGTAAATCGGGTGCCTTACGATTGAGTAGGGGCCGGATTTCACGAGCTTGGTTTCCAGCTTCTTCACGCTCTTCATGGAGCGCACGAGAAGAGCGAGCGACCATCCCTCCAGTACAAGCCATCCTAGCAGTATGATCCAGCCGAGCGGGGCGGCCAGGGGCGGGAGCGCGTACCTGCTGTATATGTACGGCGAGAAAATCAGGAATACGGCGGCGTCGAAAACCAGCATTATGACGTAGGTTGTGAGCCTCAGCTCGATTCTGTGCATGTCGTAGTTGAGGTAAAAGTAATGCCTCACGAACCAGAACACCGGCAGCCCCAGGTAAACCAAAAGCGAAATGTAAACGAGCGCTTCGTACACCAAATCCATGCGCTCATTTCAACTGGAATATTTAAAAAATACCGGCTTCTGATAGTTCTCCATGCTTGAAAAAACCAGGGGCGAAATTGCTTCATTGCTCGCGGAAGCTTCAGGGGCTGATGAAAAAACCGCCCTGGCCAGCCTTGGGATGCCGAAAAACAATTTTGGGGATTTGAGCTCGCGGATAGCATTTGAGATTGCGAAGGAGAGGAAAGCGAACCCGGCAATTATTGCGAAGGATATAATTGGAAAGCTCCGGCCCAGCGAATACGTGGAGAAAACGGTCGCGACCGGCCCGTACATAAATTTTTTCCTTTCTCCAAAATTTTTCCATGCGCTCACGAATGACGCGGCGAAAAATCCCGAATATGGGAAGGGGAAAACGAAAAAGAAGAAAGTGATTGTTGAATTCCCTTCAGTAAATCCGAACAAGCCCTGGCACATAGGGCATTTGAGGAACGCGTTGCTCGGGGATTCAGTGGCACGCATACTGCGCTTCTGCGGATATGAAGTGGAGGCGATGGATTACATAGATGATTTGGGGCTCCAGGTTGCGCAGAGCCTGTATGGGTATATGAAGCCCGGAAGCCAGGAGCCCAAAGCGGATCAAAAGTTCGACCATTGGGTTGGGGAGCAATACGTCCAGGCGGCTGCGGAAATTGAGGAAAATCCCGAAACCGGCGCGAAGGTGCGCGAAATACTCAGGAGGATGGAGGAAGGCGGGAACGAGGTTTCGGAGAAGGCGCGGGAGCTGAGCGAAAAGGTGGTGAAGGCGCAGTACGAGACTGATTTTTCACTAGGAATATACCATGATGTGCTGGTTTTCGAGAGCGACATAATAAGAATAGTTTTTCAGGAAGGGCTGGAGAAGCTGAAGAAAAGCAAGGCAATCAGCCTGGAGAAGGAAGGAAAGAACGCGGGATGCTGGATTGTGCAGCTCGGGGAGAAATACAGGGAGATGAAAGACGACCAGAAAGTTATAATAAGGAGCGACGGGACCGCGACATATACTGGAAAAGATATCATATTTCAGTTCTGGAAATTCGGGCTGCTTTCAAATGATTTCCGTTATTCTGAATTCGTGAAACAGCCGAACAGGGAAATTGCGTACAAGACATTCCCGAAGGGAAAGAGGATGAAATTCGGGAAAGCGGACAAAGTGATAAACATAATCGGCGTGGAGCAGAGCTACCCCCAGGCCGTGATAAAGGATACGCTCGCAGAGCTTGGATACGAAAAAGAGTCGCACAATTTGGTGCATCTCGCTTACGAGCACGCCACGCTCCCAGAAGGCAAATTTTCGGGAAGGAAGGGAACCTGGCTCGGATACACTGTTGATGAGTTTATCGAGGAGGCAGGAAAACGCGCAAAGGAGAAAATCGGGAAGGAGATGGGCGAGGGGGAGAAGGAAAAAATCGCTTCCAGGGCAGGCATCGCGGCCATAAAATTCTCATTCCTGCGCGCGACCCCGGAGAAAAAAATCGTTTTCGACTGGGAGCGCGCGCTTTCGCTCGAAGGGGATTCTGGACCTTACCTGCAGTACGCGTATGTGCGCACGCGCGGAATATTGAACAAATGGGGCGGAAAGGTAATGGATTTGGGAGCTACAACGGCTGGGCCGAATGATGATGAAAAAGCGGTGCTCAGGCAGATTGCGCAGTTCCGGGAAATCGCGGAAAAAGCCGCGGCGGATTTGAGGCCGCACTATATCGCGGAATACGCACTGGAACTTTCCACCCTGTTCAGCAAGTTCTACACGAAGAATCCGGTGCTGAACGCGGAAAGCGAAGAAGCCAGGAACTGGAGGCTCCTGATAGTGGCCGCTACCGCGAACACGCTGAAGAATGCGCTGGAACTGCTTGGAATAGATGCGCTGGAACGGATGTAGCCTAGCTGCATTCAGCTTTTTATGAATTTGAGCGCTTCCTCAAAATCCATCCCGAAGCCGAATTTCCTGAAATAAGAGAGGACGTTGCGCACGTCGCGCTCCAGGAATTCCAGGGCTTTGGGATGCGCGAGCGGCACTCCCTGGCCCCAGTCAATCAGCCAGGTGGTTCCGTCATTTGCGACGAGTATGTTGTATTCGCTCAAATCCGCGTGCACCAGCCCGGCACGGTAAAGTTTGCGCATGTCCTCGAGCACCATGCGCATCTGCCTTTCCTCGCAAATCGTCTGGATTAGTCGAGGGTAAGGGAGCTTTTCATCCCCCAGGAAATCCATCACTACCGCGTTTCCCTCCAGGATTACCGGCTTGGGCGCATGGACCCCCGCCTTTTCGCATATCTCCAGGTTCTTGAACTCCTTTTTCGCGAATGCGTAAACAACGTCCTTCTCGCTCCATTTTATTTTCTCGAAGCGCGGGTCGCCCTTTATGTAATCCCCCTTGCGCGAAAAGATGGAGGTGCTGATTTTGTATATCTTCACGGCGAGCGGGGCTCCGGAAGGCGCTGTGGCCTTGAATACTATGGACTCCTTTCCTGTCGAGACCGGATAGTCCAGATTGGAGAGCACGCCCTTCTTTATGAGCTTGGAAACGTGGAGAAGGGTGCGTCGGTCGAACACGTCGCTTTCCACCTTCTGGCGCTCCTTGAGCTGGTGGACGTACTTGTCAGGCCTCTTGCCGCTTGTTCCGGGCGTTCCCATAAGGATTTATAGGCTATACAATGCTTAAAATGGTTATTCAGCAGAAATTTACGATACAGTAAATGGCTTCATAAATCAGGATTGGCGGTGGGAGCATGAAAACAAGGAAAGAAAGCGATTTTCTCGGAAGCGTGGACGTGCCTGCTGAGGCTTATTACGGGGTCTTCACTGTGCGCGCGCTCAGGAATTTCAAAATAAGCGGGATAAGGGCGCCGGAAAAATTTATCTATTCCCTGGCTCTGGTGAAGAAGGCTTGCGCGCTCGCGAACATGGAACTGGGCATGCTTGACAAAAAGATTGGAAACGCGCTTGTGCAGGCCGCTGACGAGGTGATGGCTGGAAAGCACATGGAGCAGTTTCCGCTGGACGTTTACCAGGCAGGCGCAGGAACTCCGTACAACATGAACATGAATGAGGTGCTTTCGAACAGGGCGCTTGAAATTCTCGGGCAGGAGCG
>JBAZLI010000082.1 GCA_041650355.1 Candidatus Micrarchaeia archaeon
TTTTGGACTCCAAGTCGTCCCTTATCTGCTCGCGCAGGTGCTGCTCTATCTTGGCGTATTCCGGCTGATTGAGCTGGAGGTTCCCCATGAGGTATTTTTTTCCGCGCTGGAAGAAAGAGAACCAGCATTTCTGGCAGCCGTCCAAACTGTGGGAATAGAATATGTCCGAGGAACCGGTTATGAGGAAACTCTCGAAAAAGCGGGAGCCGCCTTTGGGCCCGCCGGAATTTATGGTCCGTACCGCGAAGGAGAGGTTGCCCGTGTCATGGGTGCCGAAAAGGTGCTTGCAGTTCCTGGAAAAGGAGCTGTAGGCGACGTATTCCCCTTTGGAGATGAACGAGGAGTCGTAGACGAAGAAGCTGTCTGTCACGTTCGCCGATTTCTCCACGTCCCTGCTCTTCCCGAGCACCACATTGCCCGCGTAGACGAATCTTTCGCCCAGCGCCTGCACTATGCTGTCCATGTCCTTGATTTCGTTTATGTCCAGGGGCTCGAATTTCATCTTCCAGTCCAGCTCGTCGAAGCTCGCGAATTTGGATGAGGGAAGGTAGCTCAGCCCAGCAGCGTACACGTCCTTGCCTGAGACCGAGGAGGGAAATGCCCGCGGTCTGTGCATGTATTCCGAAAGGTAGGACTCGAAATCCCGTAGCCCGCCGACGTCTCCGCCGAAGAGGATTTTGGATGTTTTCCTGAATTCGTCGTCCAGTTTCTCAAAAGGAGCGCCCGACGTCACGACCGACATAAAGGGTTATAAATGCTATTTCTTAATAATTGTTACTGATAATTCTCTGAATGTTAATTCTCTACAGGTGGATTGCATGAGCGATAAGATGTTTTCTTCAGCGAAAGACCTGAAGGAAGGAAGGTACGTGCTTATAGACGACATACCGTGCAGGGTGGTGCAGATAGAAATATCCAAATCCGGAAAGCACGGGGGAGCGAAGATGCGCATAGTCGCAATAGGAGTGTTCGACGGGCAGAAGAAGACCCTGCTCACGCCCGGGGACCAGGATGTCGACGTCCCGATAATAGAGCGGAGAAACGTCCTGATAATGAGCATAAACGGCAAGACCGCGCAGGTGATGGACAACGACGATCCGTCGCTCAATTACGATATAGAGATCCCCGAGGATCTGATCGCGAACGCGGAAGCGGGCAAGGAGGCGGAAGTGCTCCAGGCCATGGGCAGGAGGAAAATTGAGAGGATAAAATGATTGCACGGTGGATTTGATGGACGCAAAAATAATCAGCAACAAGGAAAACGGCGTAATCGGAAGGAAGGAAATACTCATGGAGATGTCGTTCGAGAAAAGCACCCCGAACAGGAAGGAACTCAAGCAGTTCCTCTGCTCCAAGGTGGGGGCAAACCCAGACACTGCGGTCCTGCGGGAAGTGGAAACGAAATTCGGGGTAAAAAACCTCAAGGCCATGCTGCATGTTTACCAAAGCAAGGAAGCCGCGCTGGCTACCGAACCGAGGCACATCCTGGCAAGGGACGGGATGGCCGAGAAGAAAAAGAAGAGGGTGAAGAAGAAGGCCGCGCCTCCGGCCAAGAAGTAAATAATGGATGATGATAGCAAAGGGGGTATCCAGGAATAAGGGGGCGAGAACGTGCTCTCTTGTGAAGAGCCCCCTGTCTGGTGATACTGATGGCTGAAAAGAAAGAAGTGAAAAAACCTGCCGGCGGCGCGAAGAAGGTGAAGAAAGCACCTGCGGCGTACAAGCCGGGAAAGAACTGCCCCAAGTGCGGAGCCGGAGTCAGGCTTGCGGAGCACAAGGACAGGCGCTCCTGCGGCAGATGCGGCTACTTCGAAAGGAAATAGCATGGATAGGAAAGCTCTTCTCGTAGCCGCGCTCAGCTTTTTTGTTTCAATCCTTATTTTCTACCTTCCGCTAGGGCAAATGTATAAAATTGCCCTGGGGCTTGCATTTTCAGTTTTGGTGGGGCTTTATTTCAGCCCGGCAAAAATGCTTTTCGCGCTTTTCCTGCTCGGCTCGTTCGCATTTTTCCAGTCCGCATACCCTTACGTCGCGACGCTTGAGCTCCATCTGGGGCTGCTGCTTTCCGCGATTTACTTCCTGGAGAAGGATTTGAAGGTTATTTTTGTCGACAGAATAAAAAATCCCAAGGCGCTGTTCTGGACCGGGCTGGAGGGAATCGGGCTTTATGTAGTTATAATCGCGGCCATGCTGGCCTTCGGGCTGACGGTTATCGCGCTGGGATACAAGCCGGACACGATGAACGTGTACGAGAAGATAACCGGGCTCCCGGTTTACCTGGTTGTTTTCGCGGTGTTGTTCGCCCCTTTGAGCGAGGAGTTCTTCTTCAGGGGCCTTCTTTCCAGGAAATTCGGGCCATTGGCGTCATCCATAGTGTTCGCGGCCTCGCATTTCGGCTACGGGTCGCTTTACGAGGTAGCCGGGGCTTTCCTCATAGGGCTGGTTCTGGCGCTTTATTTCTCCGAAAGAAAAAACCTTGCCGGATGCATAATAGCGCATGGCCTTTTCAACCTTATGTCCATAACATTGATGCTGGCCATGAAGAAATGGGGGCTATGAATAGGATTGGTGTTGCGGGATGATAACGCTCGGAATAGAAAGCACGGCCCACACGCTCGGGATAGGGATAGTGCGGGACTGGGAGGTGCTTTCAAACGTTTACGATACGTACAAACCGGTTAAGGAAGGCATTGTACCCAGGAAAGCCGCAGACCACCACGCGGAGTTTTTTTCAAAGCTACTGGTTTCTAACCTCGAAAAAGCTGAAGTAAAGCTAAGCGATGTTGATTTGATTGCTTTTGCCCAAGGGCCGGGAATGGGCGCTCCGCTCAGGATGGGCGTGGTGATGGCCAAATACCTGGCGAAGAGGCTGGATACGCCCATAATAGGAGTGAATCACTGCTATGCTCACGCGAAGATAAGCGAGCGCCTCACAGGGCTGAAGAGCCCGCTTTACGTTTATTTGAGCGGAGGGAACACCCAGCTCCTGCTGGAGGAGAAAAAAGGCTTCCACGTGCTTGGCGAAACCCTGGACATAGGGCAGGGAAACCTTTTCGACAGCTTCGCGCGGAACATCGGAATGGAATACGCGCACGGAGCCGCGCTTGCGGAATTGGCCGAAGGAGGAAGATACGTGGAGCTTCCTTACAGCGTGAAAGGGATGAATTTGGTTTTCTCCGGATTGCTCACCCAGGCCAGCAAGCTTGCGAAAACCCATCCGAAAAAAGATGTTGCGTATTCGCTTATGGAAACCTCTTTCGCGATGGTGTGCGAGGCTGCCGAGCGGGCGCTTTTCCTCACCAAAAAGAAGAAACTTGTGGCGTGCGGAGGGGTTGTGCAGAACAAAAGGCTGCAGGAGATGCTCAAAATCATGTGCAGGGATGATGGTGTGGAATTCGGAGTTGCTCCGGATGAATTCAACAGGGACAACGGTGCGATGATTGCATATGCCGGGGAACTGATGTACGCAAAACAGCGAAACCGGAAACCAGTGGAGGAATGGGAAGCGATACAGAATTACAGGATAGACTTGGTTGGCAAGGTATGACTAGGCCAGCTCTTCTTTCTTCCTTCCAATCATTTTCGCGCTTTCCCAATTCATGGTGAATGTTTTTTCGTTCTCTTTGAACAGGCTGAGCGGAATGAACAGCCATTCCTCGCGATTGCGCCTCCAGGCGACATAAGTTGTTATTCCGGTGTTCTCCTCCCATTTCTTCAGCCCTAAAAATTGGGCCCTGTCGATGCCCAAATTAGAGGTTTCGTGGGCTTTTGATTCAACAGCGTACTGGTTCCCCCGCTTGAAAAGCAGAAGGTCCGGGGAAAGGGAGTTCACCCCGCTTCCTGCC
>JBAZLI010000083.1 GCA_041650355.1 Candidatus Micrarchaeia archaeon
TACATTGTACGCGAGGATGCAGAACAGCGTCCAGCTGATTCTGCGCGTCGAGAACGGGCGCGCCGGGGATGAAGGCGCGGCAATGTGGATTGAGGCCGAAATCAAGGTCCCTGGGAAGCTTTCGCTCGCGCCGGACATCCGCCTGAACGAAGGCAGGATGCGCACGGGCATCGTTGGCAGCGGCGAAGCCCTTGAAAAGCCGCTGAGGATATACGCGTCCGCGTTCACTGACGCGCAGCGCTACGATTGCATGCTCACTGTATTCGCATACGACAAGGACGCGGTTATAGTGCAGAGGATGGAAATTCCGTTCAGCGTGAAGTGCGAGGAGCAGAAGCCCGCGGTGCTGTAGCCTTCCGCTCGATTCCCTCCTCGTGCCGCATGAGCTTCCAGTGCATCTTCGTCCAGACTTTCTCGAATTTCAGCTTCCTGTAGACCTCTTTCGCTGCCTTGTTGCGCTCAGCCACAGTGAGGGACAGGTACGGGAGCTTCCTGCGCTTCGCCCATTCGGCCGCGCCGTCCATGAGCGCGGCCCCGACGCCGCCTTTCCGTTGCTTCTTTTCGACAAAAAGGCTGAACACGAAGCATTCCCTGTCAAACACGTAAATCGGCGGAAGCTTCTGCACCCTGCAGTGGACGTGGCCTATCACCCTGTTGTTCTTCTCAGCCACAAGAACGAGCGAGCGCCTCGAGCGTATTTCCTTATCTATGAAATTCCTTATGATTTCTCCGGCCTTTTCCTTCAGCAGGTAAGTTGTTGGGTCGTACCCGAAATGGGCGTGCTCCAGCTTCCCGAGCTGCGAAGCAATGGTTTTTACGTCCGAAGCCCTTGCCTTCCTCAAAATCATCCAAACTCCTCACATTTCCATGGCCGCCCTGCCTTTTTTCAGCACCAGCGCCGCAAGTTTTTTCCCGTTTCTCCCTTCCAATCCAAGGGCGTTCGCTACGCCCATCGGGCTGATGTAGCCCCATTTCGCGAGCGCCTGCGCCAACTCAGGATGCGTCTTCGCGTACTCCTTTGCCGGAATCCCGTGCATCACCGCGTCCACCGCCTGCCTGAGAGACATCGCGCCCTTCCTGGTCCCCCCGGGATGGCCGTGCACCCCTGCGCCGGCCTGCAGATTCGTGTTCAGGCCGTGCAGTGCAACAAGCGCGTCCACCTTTCCCGCGTCCACGCCTCCGGAAGCTATGCTGAGCATGGGCTTCACATGCCCTGAAAATTCCATCTGGAGCGAGCCGAGGTAGAATTTCTCCGGAAGCTTCCGGAGCTCGGCGATGTCGTGCAGCCTCCTTACCGCGACCGGAGAGCCCTCCATCTTCCCCACGCCGGTGCCTATGTGCATCTGGTCAATTCCGAGCAGGCGGTAGAATTTCTCGTATATCTGGAAGTTCACCCCGAAGTTGCCCCGGTTCGCGGCAGCGAATCCTGCCCTGTGCCCGTGCGTCGCGAATCCGCACCTCTTCGTGAGGTCCAATATATCCTGGAGCGCGCTCATGCCCATCACGTACGTGTCTAGCATCACCACCACGTGCTTCTGGAGCCCGCAGGATTTCAGGTACTCGACGCGCTCGACCATCCGCGAATACCTGTCCGTTATGTTGTTAGAGTAGAGGTGGTTCTGCCCTGTTTCCCTCCCCGCCTTTTCGATAGCTTTCACGACCTCGTGCACCCTTTCCTTCCACCTGCAGAACTCCTGGTCCACCAGGTTCTCATCGTCTTTCACCAGGTCCAGACCCCCTGCATAAGCCTCGTGCGCAGCGTGCGCCCATTCCTTCGGCGTGAGCCCAACCTTCGGCTTTATTATGGTCCCCACGTGCGGCCTGCAGTCCTTTTCAGTTCCGACCAGCTTTCTTATCCCAGGCAAGCCAAACTTGGGGCCGCTGAACTGGGTTTGGTACTTTTTCGGGAACGAGATGTCGCATACGTAAAGCTCGTGAAGCTCTTTCAGTCCGAATATGTTCCCGAGCACAGAAGCCTGGAACTGCAGTATGTTCTTGGCGTCGAAGTGCTCCATCGGATACGCAATCTTTATGAACCCCGCGTTCTTTCCCACCTTGCCGAGCCAGAACACGCGTGCGCGGTAGTGCTTCCACACGAAATCGTTCATCGTGCTGAGCTTGGTCCAGGAGCCCACGCTGCTTTCCGCGGCTATCGCTTCGGCAGTTTGCTCCAGCGAGGTGCCGCTTTTGGCCCAGAAGAGCGCCACAAAGTCGTTTTCCCTGTCCGGTTCGTATTTGAAATCGAGATAGCTGTAACCTCCGTATGCCATGTTCTCACCGCAGTAGGAACTCCGACTAACATTATAAATTATATTCCTATAATCTAAACCGTTGCACCGGTGATATGATGGTTCTCGGAGTCGGCGAAGGGAGCGTTGAAATCGTGACAGGCAAGAAGAGCTGGCTGAACGGGGAAGCAATCAGCGGAAAAGTGGCGCTGAAACTGGGCGCGCCGGTGAAATCGCGCGGCCTCCGCATCCTTTTCTACGGAGAGAAAAAGTCCCACCTCGGCAAAACCCCCAAAATCGAAAGGATACACAAGCAGATAGTGGTTCTGGACGGAGCGAAAACCTACCTGAAAGGCAGGAAAAATTACGCGTTCCTGATTCAGCTCCCTGTGCTTGCGAAGCCCAGGCCGATTGAAGGGACGGACATAATACCATCGGTGGTGCGCTTCTCGGGGGGAAAGTTCGACCCCTACGCGAACGTCAAATGGTACCTGGACGCGTCGCTCGACATCCCGGTGAGCCTGGATTTAAACAAGAAAATTCAAATCACGATAAAAAGATGACGGGCTTCCCGCATGGCTGCGCATTCCCGGAATGTGGCCCTGGACATCCGCTCGGCCTTGAATTCTGCAGACGCGCTACCATATCCTTATGGTTGCTCCTTCCGGCCTGGCCAGGTTCGTATAGGGCAGCGCAATGCAGAGCAAAGCGTCAACGCTTAAAGCCCAGGTTCATTCCGAAAAAACACAACGCCGCGGGCATTCGGGCCGCCTAAGGGGAATTGCGGTTCTGGAAGCAAGCTTCCCGGGGCCCCTAGCCCCGCCCTAGCCCGAATATAATACGCAATCCGGCTTATTAAACATTCACATTTTGCGGCTCTTTCTGGGCCAGCAATCCCTTCTTGCGTTACCTAGCCCGAGCAGCTAAACTTCATGGTCTTGAAAAATAGGAGAAAACACGCGTTGGTCGCACGCGTCAAGAATTTCTTCCCGATTTTTGAGATTTACTTTTTGCCCAAATTCCTTAACGAATCTCCGGCTGGGTTCGGCCCCATGCTCCATGAGTATTCCGGCTATCGTACTTAGTGCCAATTCCAGGGCAATGTCAAGTGCGCATTCTTTTTCCACGGCCACCCCTATCTTAGCATTTGGGTCAGCGCCACGCTCCAGGAGGAGCCGCACGACATCCGTATGCCAATTGCGAATCGCCATAATCAGCGCGGTTTCTCCTTTCATATCCGTTTTCAAATCTGGATTCGCGCCTGCTTTCAAAAGCATCTCCACAATCTCGGTGTTGCCCCTTCCAGACGCCTCCATTAGTGGAGTATAACCTCCATAATCGGCATTGTCGGGGTTAGCGTTGTGCTTCAGCAGGAGTTCTACCATTTCCTTAGCGTCTCTCGTTACAGCAAGATGTAATGGAAAGAATTGCATGTATGAATGTACACCCGGAATATTGGGGTTCGCACCGGATTCGAGCAGGGGTGCTACAAAGTATTCTCCAATTCTATTCCATCTTCCCAAAGCGCATATGAGCGGTGTTGATTCGACG
>JBAZLI010000084.1 GCA_041650355.1 Candidatus Micrarchaeia archaeon
CAACACCCAATCTTCAGAGCATTTTCACGAATTTGTCAAACAGGTATTTCGAGTCGCACGGGCCAGGGTTCGCCTCCGGGTGGTACTGCACCGCGAATATCGGGAGCTCCTTATGTGCGATTCCCTCGACCGTGCCATCGGTAAGGTTCCGATGTGTCACCTCGAATTCGGAAGGCAGAGTCTTCTCATCCACCACATACCCGTGGTTCTGCGTGGTTATCACCACCCTGTTTGCAGCCAAATCAAGCACCGGGTGGTTGCCCCCCCTGTGCCCGAACTTGAGCTTGTATGTCTTCCCCCCAACTGCCTTCCCAAGCAGTTGGTTCCCGAGGCAGACACCGAAAATGGGCAGGTCAAAAAGCTTCTTGAGCTCCCCGCTTTCCTTTCCAAGAAGCGCGGGGTCTCCCGGGCCGTTTGAGGCAAGCACCCCGTCCGGGGAGAAAGACATCGCCTCTTCCGCGCTCGTGCTGAAGGGCACCACGACCACCTCCAGCCCGCGCGCCACAAGCTCGCGCACAATCCCCATCTTTGCCCCGTAGTCGATGAGCACTATCTTTTTCCCGCCCTTCTTCCCATAGAATTTCGCCTGCCCTGCGGACACCTTCTCCACCAGGTTTATCTTCGAGTAGTCAAGCTCCTGCGCCATTTCCAAAAGGGTAGGCACATCCTCCTCTTTTTCATAAACAGAAATAGCGGCAGGCATCACCCCCGCTTCTCTTATCTTCCTTACCAGGCTTCGCGTGTCGATGCCATATATGCCCGGTATTCCCGCATCCTCCATCCTTCCCTCAAGCGATTTCGCGCCCGTTCCGCCGCTTTCATGGCGGGGCTGGCGGCAAAGCTCCCTTATGCAATAGCCTTCCACCTGCATCGAATCGCTTTCGCACCACTCCATGCGCGTGCCGTAATTGCCGATAAGCGGATAAGTTGAGACGAGAATCTGCCCTGCGTAGCTTGGGTCGGTGAGGGATTCCTCATACCCGGCCATGTTCGTTGTGAAGACGATTTCGCCAACGCGCTTCTCGATGGCGCCGAATCCTTTGCCGAAAAAGCGGGTCCCGTCGGACAAAACCACGACTGCTTTCTTTGCATTTCCCACAGCAACCCAAGGCTATCTTATGCATGCAAAATGAATTTAAATCGGGCAGTCGCCACGGCGTGGCGGGAGAAATGGTAAAGATTGGAAAATGGCAGGCGGAATGGAAAAATCCGGCTTGAAGGCTCAGGAATGCGGATGCCTGTTTCGCAACCTACCGCTGCCCCCGCCTTTCCTTGATGTTCGTTTCCACGCTCTTGACCATGGGCTCAAGGTGGAAGCGCCCATAGTCCTGGAGCGCGTAGATTACATAAAAGCCAACGCCGATGCCCATGAGCATGAGCGGGATGGTGAACAGCCTGCCTCAATAGGTGTGCGGCACCATATCCCCATAGCCGACCGTGGTTACGGTCTCGGTTGTGAAATATATGGCGTTCAGCCAGTCCCATTTTTCAGTATAGTGGTAGGCGGCAATTGCCATGGTGTAAACCGCACCAAGGAGAGTTATCGCATATACCATCTTCCTCTTGACTCTCGCCTTCTCGCGGCGAAGCTCCTCAAGATAGTGCTCCTGCAGTGTTGCAATGCCCGCCATAAATCCATCTGTCATCATGCTTCCTTTTTGGAAAGGGCAAGAGAATACGCCTTGTAATAGTTCCTGACCAGCGCGTGCCAGTCGATGTGCCTCATCATGCCGTATGCGCTTTTTTTCTGCGCGTCAAGCTTTTTTTCAGGAAGAAGGTACAGCCGCTCAAGCTCGCGCGAGAGCTCCTCGGAAGCCTGCTCGGAGCTTCTTCCGGCCATGCGCAGCACGACAACGCCGCATCCCTTTTTCGCCTTGCCCATTATGAACCTGCCAAAGCCGGTCATGTCTGATGTGACCGCGATGTCCTCGCTGACCGCCGCCTCCACAGGCGTGTACCCGAAAGGCTCGTATCTGGACGGGAACACGCCTACGTCCATCGCTGAGACCACATCATAATAGTTCAGGTTCATAAGCCCGTCGTTAGGCTTCATGTAGGTCGGGTAGAACACCACCTTGACCGGGTTTTCCGCCCCGTTGTCAAGGCCTGCCGCCACGCATGCATTGATTATCGAGTCGTTCTGGTATGAGAGGTCGTAGCAGTTTATGTGTGGCCTCTCGCCGTCCTTGTAAAAGCCCCGCGCCATGTTCTCAAGGTCGTGGCGTATCCCGCCTTCGACCCATTTGAGCGCCTCCTGCAGGTTCACATACGGCTTCCCAACGCTTTCAGGAAGCTCGTTTATCACCTCATACATCTTGTCAAGCAGGAGGTAGTTCTTGATGATGGATATCTTAGGCCCCCTGACCGAGCTTGGCGCGAAAACGAACGCGAAAATCCGCCTGGTCCTGCCTTCCCGCGCATCCTTCTTTTTCCTGAGGCGCGCATTGAGCTTTCCAAGCGCCGAGATGAAGAGGTCGAATCCCTTGTTCGAGAACTCGTACCTTCCCGATATGTAGACGAACAGGGCGTTGTCGTATCTCTGCCTATAGTAGCTTATGAAGCAGGCCTCGAGGAACTGCTGGAGCTCCTTTCTCGCATATGATGACAGGTCGTGCCTCCTGTCCCCGTTCGCATTCTCTCCGAACTCGATGCCGTTCACGGTCACCACGTCCGCTTTCCTTCCGAGTATGTACCCTACTTCGAGCGCAACGGTTTCGCTCACGGTGGTGAATATGGTGCATTCGCGCGCAGCGGCAGCCTCAAGCTGGTGCTTTCCTTCCACCCGGTTGTTGTATGCCACATTGAGCGATATGGGCGCTCCCGCCTTCTGGGATTCAGCGTAGACGTCCACCCCCGCAGCCGAAAGCGTCCTGCCAAGCACGGTCGCATGCGTGGTGAAGACGGTCGCAAGCTTCATCCCCTTCATCTTGCAGTAAAGGAGGGCGGCCCCGGAAATCCATTCGTGGAACTGCAGCGCTGTTTTTTCCTCGTCGAATATTTTTGCCGCAAACAGCCTTTCGATGAGCATCCCTGCGCCAATGCCCCACACCACGTTCTCGGTGAAGTCCCATGACTTCTCCATTATGGAGTCTATTCCGAACCTTTTCCAGAGCATGTATTTCGCGTAATTCTTCTGCTTGTCATATTGCGGGCCGCGGCTGCCGTCCACGTACTCGACCATCCTCTCCCCGGCATCCTTGGCATCGACTGAAATGATTCTTGCGTTGTTGCCGTACATCCAGCGGCCGTACCTGCAGTTCACGCCCTCGCGCGCGAGCCCCTCGAATATCTTCGCAAGCGCGCCTGCCGGCTCCTCGAATTTTATGTCCTCCGCGCACTTCTCGTCCAGCATCCCGATAAGAAGGTAATTGTCGCCGAACTTTTTCACAAGCTCCTCCGACTTGCTTCGGATGACGGTGTAAATCCCGCCTATCTTCCGCCCAGCCTCGGACGAGACTTCGATGAGTGCAGCGGGCTCCCTTGCTTTTCCAGCCATGCATATGCAGCTCATCCGCGGTTTATAAGTTTTCTGCTTGCGCGGCTCTGTAGAAAACCTCCGATAACAACAAGGAGCTGCTTTGCCGCAGCATCGAATAGACTACCACTTTGAGCATTGCTTCTCGCCTCTGGAGGTGCC
>JBAZLI010000085.1 GCA_041650355.1 Candidatus Micrarchaeia archaeon
TTACCTGCACGCCAGCTTTGGCGCATCTCTCAAGCAGTTTCGGTATGCATTCTTCTCCTTTCTGCACCCTGAAAATAATCCGGTTCGATTCGTTCTTGGCTTCTTTTATGCATTCCATTCCTTTTTCCAGGCCCGCGGCTTTTTCCGGATTTAAGACCTCTAGCTCTATGGTGTCCCCGCCCAGAGAATCCTTCAATTCAGCGGGAGTACCGAGCGCGATTATTCTGCCCCGGTCTATTATTCCCACACGGTCGCAGAAGCTATCAGCTTCTTCCAAATAGTGCGTAGTCAAGACAATGGTTATGCTGTGCTCCTCTTTGAGCTTTTTTATATACGCCCAGATATGCTTTCTGGTCTGCGGGTCCAGCCCTATGGTAGGCTCGTCCAGGAAAAGCACTTTGGGGTAATGCAGGAGCCCGCGCGCTATCTCCAGCCTCCGCCTCATCCCCCCTGAAAAAGTTTTCACCACGTCATTCAGCCTATCCTTGAGTTCAACAGCCTGTATTACAGACTCTATGCGCTCTTTTCTCGCCTGCGCATCCACCCCGTACATCGCGCAGTGCATTTCCAGATTCTCGTAGGCGGTCAGCTCCTCGTCCAGCGACTGGTCCTGGAACACTATGCCTATGCTTCTCCTAACTGCGTCCGAATCTTTGGTTATGTCAAACCCGTTCACTTTCGCTCCCCCTGAGGTGGGGCGCTTCATCGTAACAAGCATTGAAATAAGCGTAGTTTTCCCTGCGCCGTTAGGGCCCAGAAGCCCGAAAATCTCGCCCTCGCGTATGCTGATTGAAATGCTGTCCACCGCGGTCAGCGTCCCGAATTTCCTGGTGAGCATGCTGGTCTCTATGATGTTTTTGGCCTGGTCCATAAAATCACTCTGATATTTTCACTCATTCTCGTAAAAGTTTCCATCGAATCTATGCTTGAGCTTGTTTATTTACATTGCTGGGCAGCTGGATAACACTCAAAGATGTAATCCGGGCCTATTTTTTTAACGTTCTCAGTACGCAATTTCATTGCCCGCGCCACCAGTTCGCTGCCGTTCCCTCCGAACGCAGTTTTCGCCTCGCGCCCTCCGATGAGCATGGGTGCATAAACCAGCACCAACTTGTCTATGAGCCCGGCATCCAGAAAGCTTCCCTGCACTTCGCCTCCGCCCTCGACAAGCACGGAAATCATTCCCATCTTCCCCAATTCAACGAGCAGAATTCTCAAATCCACCCTGCCTCCCCCGCACAAAATCACTTTCGCTCCATTTTGTTCGAGCGCCTTTTTCCTCTCTTCGCGCGCGTTCACGCAGGTTGCGATTATGGTTTTCCCTTCCTGGAGCAGTTTCGCCCCAAGAGGGGTTCTCAGCGCATCGTCAAGCACGATTTTCACCGGATTCCTTCCTCCTGGAATCCGCGCAGTGAGCTGAGGATCGTCTTCGAGCACAGTGTTTATCCCGACCAGCACAGCGTCGCAGGAGCTTCTCATCCCATGCGCATATCTCCTGGCCTTTTCCCCGCTTATCCATCTAGAGTCCCCCGTCCTGGTCGCGATTTTCCCGTCCATGCTCATCGCAGCCTTCACAATCACGAAGGGAAGCCCGGTTCTGCAGTATTTCACGAACACCTCGTTCTGCTTTACCGCCTCATCCTCCAGCACTCCGCATTCAACTTCCAGCCCGGCTTTGCGCAGTTCGTTTTCCCCTCCGCCAGCAACGTTCGGATTAGGGTCCTTCATCCCGAAAACCACTTTTGAAATTCCCGCATCAATAACCGCTTTCGTGCATGGGGGCGTTTTTCCAAAATGGTTGCACGGCTCAAGAGTGGAGTACAAAACCGCCCCCTTCGCGTCCTCTGCATTCCGGAGGCTTTTGAGCGCATCCACTTCCGCGTGCGCCATCCCGGCTTTTTCATGGTATCCTTTCCCGATTATTTTTCCGCCCTTCACTATCAACGCCCCAACATAAGGATTAGGGGAAGGATTGCCTTTCGCGGCCAGTTTGAGCGCCAGCCGCATGAATTTCTCGTCTTCGCTTTGCTCCATGCCAATCGCTTGCACAAGTGATTACAGGATATGCCCCATCCTGTCTTTTTTCGTTTTCAGGTATCTCTCGTTGTATCCGTTAGCCTCCACCACTATGGGCACCCTTTCCACCACGCCTATCCCATGCGCCTTCAAATCCTCAATCTTTTTCGGATTGTTCGTAATCAGCCTTATTCTCCCTATTCCCATCTCCCGCAGTATTTTAGCTGCTGCCCCGTAAGTCCGTTCATCTCCTTTGAATCCTAATTTCTGGTTCGCCTCCAGCGTATCTAATCCTTCGTCCTGCAGTTTGTACGCCCTCACTTTGTTCACCAGCCCTATCCCCCTTCCCTCCTGATCCATGTATATGAGCAGCCCGTTTCCGTTTTTTCGTATCATTTCCAGCGAGCGCTCGAGCTGGCCCCTGCAGTCGCACCTGAGCGATCCGAAAACGTCGCCAGTGAGGCATTTCGAGTGCATGCGCACGAGCACCGGCTCCTTCAGCTCGCCGTATTCGAGCACCAGTATTTCCTGGCCCTCGTCCTTGTAGGCGCGCATCTGGAAATCCCCGAGCCGCGTGGGGAAAAAAACCTTTGTCTCGCCGTTCATCCAATCATGCCTCCAAATGCGCTCATTTCCTCATCTCGTTCACCAGCTTTACCGCGGACTGCACCGCCCTTTCCGCGTATTCCTTCTTCCTGGCTTCTGCCTGGGGGAATGTGGCTCCTGGCCCTATCACCCCAAGAACAACGGGCTTTTTGAATTCGAGCGAAAGCCCGGAAATCTCCCTGGACGCGTTTTCCGCAACAATCTCATCATGCTTGGTTTCGCCTTTTTTCACGAATCCCAAAGTTACAACCGCATCAATCCGTTTATTCCAGAGCAGCTTCTTTACCGCAAGGGGCATGTCAAAAACCCCAGGCACATGGAGCACTTCCACTAAATCAATTCCGCTCTTTTCCGCCTCGTTCATCGCGCGTTTCTCCATTTCGCTGGTGATGCCTGGATTGAATTCCGCGACCACAAGTCCGATTCCCATCTTTCGTTCGCGGGTTTTTATTTCCCCTTCATCCTCTTTCCCCTGCCGCACTCCTTTCCCGGCCATCTTCACGAGCTCTTCGGGATGGTTGAGCAGGTTCAGCGCGTTCTGCACGTGCTTTCTCGCCCTGTTCTCGCATATCTCCGCGAGTTCGCGCCAGCTCCAGGCCTCGTTCTCGTGCACGAATACCTCGATTATGTGCTTATTAGCCATTAATTTGGCCTGCATCATCCCCAGGGAAGCCTCGTGGGCGCACTGCGTGTCTATGGGCGCCCCGCCCACCATCCCCAAAGCGATGCAGATGTCGCATCCTGAATCCAGCAGTTTCTTGCATTCAACCGCAAGGTCCTTTATTCCAGGCACCGTTCGCCTCTCGGCTTCAACATCCGCACCAAGTTTCGCAAGCTCGTCGAGCGCAATGGCGCCCATGTTCACCCGCGCAAACATCGTGTCAACAACACCTATCCGAACCGCAGGGGGGTCGTTTCTACCTTCTATTCGGCGACCCCCCTTCAGTTTGAGGCTCCTCCTGATTCCCCCCGCATTTACGCTCGCATACGCTCG
>JBAZLI010000086.1 GCA_041650355.1 Candidatus Micrarchaeia archaeon
GAGCCCAAGCAGAAGGTCACGATAAACGTGCCCCAGGAATACGGGGGCAACGTGGTGACGCTCACGCAGGGAAAAAGGGGCCAGCTGCTGGACATGCAGCAGGACGGCGAATACACCAACGTCGTGGTGAAAATGCCCGTGGCTGACATGTTCGGATTCGGCAATGATTTGCGGTCTGCAACGCAGGGCAAGGCAATCCCATACCAGGAATATGCGGGTTACGAGGCGATGCCCAAGGACATGGTTGCCAAAGTGGTGAGGCAGATAAGGGAGCGGAAAGGGGACAAGCCAGAACCGCCGAATCCTACTGATTTCCTCGATTGATGCGTGGTTTTTGTTTGATTTTGTGTTTATAAATGTTTGGAAATGCTTTTAAATCAAAAAACTGAAATGAAAGGAGGTTGTATTTATGGGACTGAGACCCGGAAGGACTATGAGAGACGTGGACAAGGCTTCGTGGAGCAGATTCTCGCGGAGAAGGCCGAGGAAATCCTACATAAAAGCCATGCCCCACCAGGACATAACGCAGTTCAGGATGGGAGCTATAAAGCCGGATTACAACGCCACGTTCAGGCTCATCAGCCAGCAGGACATCCAGATAAGGGACAACGCGCTCGAGAGCGCGAGGCAGGCGGTGAACAAGTTCCTGGAAAAGAGCATGGTGGGCAACTTCTATTTCGTGGTCCGCGTGTTCCCCCACCAGGTCATAAGGGAGAACAAGATGATTGCAGGCGCAGGGGCCGACAGGCTGCAGAAAGGGATGCGGCAATCGTTCGGAAGGGCCACTGACAAGGCCGCGAGAGTGCGCAAGCACCAGGATGTTTTCCTGATAAACACTTACAAGGACAAGTCCAGGATAATAGAGCAGGCGATAGGCCGGGCTCTCCAGAAACTCCCTGGGTCCTACAAACTGACGATGGAAGACAAGGCGGCATGACTGGGAGTGCAGCTGCTCTTGATTTCCGCCGGTTCGAAAACCCGCTCGCACGGGACGCTCAAGTGGTGGAACTATGAACAAGAAGACGGTTGCGGACGATGCGCTGATAAGCACGGACATAGACAACATAATCAAGTACCTCTCCTCCAAAAAAAGGGTGGAGATGGGTGCGCTCGCGCGCCAGTTCGGCATGAAGCGCGACAGCATAAAGCGGTGGATAGGCATACTCGAGGACGAGGGGTATGTGCAGATAGAATATCATCTTCTCAACGAATTCGTGGTGTGGTCAGGCGAGGAACTGCCTGCCAAGCAGGCCGAGGAGCCCAGGGCCCCTGAGAAAAAGGAGCCCGGATTCTTCGACCAACCCCAGTACAATCCCAGGGGCGATGCTCCGTCGGGTTCCGAAGCCCAGAAGCAAGAACCCGGGCAGAAACCCGAGAACAAGAATGAGCGCAAGATGGAGCTTCCGGAACCGGTGCACGAGGACATAAAGGCCGAGGAGCGCGTGGAGCGCATAATGGAGCGGGTGAACAGGAAGCAGCCCAGGGACGACATAGCCGACAGCATAATCTCTTCCTTCGCCGAGAAGGAGAAAGGAGCCGGCCAGTGGTCCGAGCCTGCGTCCGCGAGCAAACCCCAGGCCGGGAAAAACAGCATGCCTGCAAGGGAGCGCATGCCGTTCGTGAAATTCTCAAATTCTTTCAAAGACGAGAAGAAGCAGCCGCAGAAGGAGAAGCGGGACGCGCACATGGAAAAGGCCAGGGAGGAGATGGTTTCCCTGAGGCGCTCGCTCTCGGAATACATGGGCGAGATAAGGGTGCAGAGAGAAGATCTCGAGAAGCTCAAGGCAGAGCGCGAGGCGTTCCTCGCGAAGGCGTACCTTCCGCTCGAGGGAAAGTTCAAGGCGGCCTACGACGGGATGGCGGACAGGATTCTCGAGAAGGAGGGCAAGATAATAGAGCTCAAGGAGCGGCTGATGGAGCTCCCGCAGAAAATGGGCGAGGCGGACAAGCTTGCAGAAGCGCTCAAGCGCATACGCGAGGGAGTGCGCGGTTCGCTCTCGGCCAACCGGGAGGAGATGGAGAAGCTGAAGAAGTCGCTGGTTTCAGAGGACTCGAAGATAGCCGCCGAAATCGAGTCGCTCGAGAAGGACATCAAGTCCAAGAAGGCAGACATGATAGACCTTTCAGGTTCTGTCTCCTCGCTTGAATCCAAGGAGCAGGAACTCAGGAAGTCCATGGAGGGCCTGAACAGGCAGCTGACCGAAGTGAACGAGGGCATAGCAACGTCCTACGCGGCGATAGCCGGGCTTTCCCAGAAAAGGGCGGAGATGGCAGCGCGGCTGGACGGCATAAAGTCCGACCTTGAAGCCAAATCCACAGAGGTTGCTGATTCGTACGCTAAGCTCAAGGACGTGAAGCAGGCCGAGGCGCTCATAAACGAGTATCTCTCGGACTACCAGTCCAAGATTGCGGACATAGAGCAGTACGCCGCGGACAGCCAGAAAGAGCTTTCGCAGCTCAAGGAATTTGCCGAGATCCGCTACATGAAAGGGTACCTGAAGGAGCTCGAATCGGTTTCCGGGTCCTACAACGAGGAATACGAGCAGGTGAAGGCACAGGAGCAGAGCCTGAACGACCGCGTTGCTGAGGCCAAGAAGAACATCGAGAACCTGGTCAAGGAGAGCCGCGAGCTTGTCAAGACAATGGAGAAGAAAACCTCAGGCAAGGAGTTCGAAGCCCTTCTTTCCGAAGTCAGGGCCAAGCAGGAGGCCGTAGTCGCGACCGTGAATGAAAAGGCGGCGGAGCGCGAGAAGCTTGCCCCGCAGCCCGGGCAGTCAGAAGGCAGCAGGGCAAACAAGCAAGCGGCTGTCCATCTAGGGAAAGGGCAGAAAAAAACCCAGGAGCGGGCTGAAAAAAAGGGCAAGAGTAAGAAAAAGAAGAGATGAACCGCGCGCAGAAAGCTAAATCGAAATAAAATTTAAAAGAAGGAAAAAGAAAAAGGAAAAACGCCCGTCCGAGCCAATGCCGCCCTAATACTGCTGATAGCTCGCGACGCATTCTGCTTTTTCAACCGCGTCGGTTATCGGGTCGCAGATTTCCCTGCACTCTGTTCTTGTGCTGGAATCGCTCAGGCTGTCGCACGGGCTCGAACCCGAACTGGTGCCTCCGTCTCCTTCGTCATCGTTCGGCCAGGTGTATGTATCGCCCCCTGTAGTGCCGTTCATCAGGCTTTTCATTATGGCGTCCAAATCGCACACCGTTCCGGTCACTGCGAACACATCGTCCCCAAAGAGCCCGGGTTTGCACTCGTATTTGGCGTTGAGCGCCCTGAGCCCGTCCAGCGGGTCGACGTCCACTCCGTTCGAAGTTGTTGTGGTCTGGGTGCTGGAGTTCGCAGCTACTTTGAGCCACTCGCATCCTGCGAGCGGTCCGCTCACAGCCGCAGTAGGCATTTTTATATAATACTCGGTTTCGAGCAGCACGAAGCCCGCGGGCACGGTTTCCTGCCCTGTTAGCACAGTGATTCCGTCACCCCTCACCTTGCTTCCCTTGAATTTGAGCGTGAGCGTGGTTGTGCTGTCGCTGCTGGTTTGGGAGTAAGTGCATTCCACCGGAGTTCCGAGGCTTATGAGCGCGTCGTATCC
>JBAZLI010000087.1 GCA_041650355.1 Candidatus Micrarchaeia archaeon
ATTTCTTTTCCGCGGCTGGCGCGGTATTCAATCCTGCGCAGGACCGGCTCGTTTACGGGTTTATGGTTCAGTCCGGCTTCGCGGCATCTCATCTCATTCATGGTTATTCCCAGGGAAACTACTTTTCTCTCAACAAGCTCGCGCAGGTTGCTTTTTTTCACCCCGCCGGCTATGAGGTTTGCAGGTATGTCGCGCTGGACCCGCATCACGCGCACATACTTTGGGATATAACTGTACGCTTTGGCTATCACTTCGGCCGCGGTTTCTGTCGAGTAAGGCGTGTATGCGCCCGCAAGCATCAGTTCGTGCAGTTTCGTGCCCGGAATCACGAGCGTAGGGTAAATTTTTAGCATGTCCGGCCTGAACTCCTGTTTTGAGAAAAGGCTTTTGAACATGAGCAGGTCCTTCTTAGGGGAAGAACCCGGAAGCCCGGGCATTATGTGGTACGCGACCTTGAACGCAGAATCCTTGAGCGACGCGGTTGAATTGATTACGTCCGAAACGCTGTGCCCGCGCGAAATCCTGCGGTAGATGGAATCCGAGGGATGCTGCACCCCGAGCTCCACTTTGGTTGCGCCGTACGCGAGCATCTCGTCTATCTGGGGCTCGGTGCACACATCGGGTCGCGTCTCTATCGTGAGCCCTGCAATCCTGTGCTCCGCGGCTTCGTTCAGCCTCTTCGCCGCCTCCAGGGTCCTGGACCGCTTTCCGTTCAGCCCGTCGTAAATTCCCTTCACGAACTCGGACTTGTATCTCTTGTCCATGGAAAGGAACGTCCCGCCCATCAGTATGAGGTCGCATTTGTCCGTGGGATGGCCGTTGAGCTCGAACTGCCTTAGCCTCGAACGCACCTGCCTGGCCGGGTTGAAGGAATTGCTCCTGGCGCGCAACGCTGCGGGCTCGCTCCCGGTGTAGCTCTTGGGCGCCTTTCCGGTATAGGGGCAGTAGATGCACCCCCACCTGCACGAGTTTTCCGGCTTTATCATCACTGCTATGGGAGCCACTCCGGAAAGCGTGCGCATGGGCTTCCTTTTCAGCAGGGAAACCAGTTCAGGGGTCAGTTTTTCCCTAGGCATGCGCTCCATGAGCTCGGTGTTCCTGAAAAATCCGCATTTGAATTTTTGCGTTGCCTCTTTCTTGAGCCGGTCCAAGTCGCGCTCGCCCCCCAGAATCGCTTTCACCGCGAAAGAAAGCGCCTTTTCCCTTGCGTCCATCCGCTCACAATTACAATTGGATTAGAATAAGTTGGAAAGGAGACCTGCGAGCGCGTACACCAACCCGTTCATCGCAGGGAAAAAGAGCATCCCGTTGCCAGTAGCTTTGTAGTCCGCGAGCAGGCTGGGATTCACTTCCACCGTGGACTGGAGCGTCTGGTTTATCATGGATGAGGATTCTGAGACCACTGAAATAAGCGGGTAGTATTCGGATTCCTCCGCGCTCACGACCTCGTAATATATTGTTCTGGAGCCTTTTGCTGGGACGTAAACGTACTTGTTGAACGCCCATTTGGGAACGTTGGTGGAACTGACTTTGAAAACGTCGCCCGTGCTGGCCTTATTCTCTATGGTCACGTAGAACCTGGCCGGCTGGCCCGAGAGAGTTTGCTTCTTGGAGCTGTCCAGCGAGGCGCGCAGTACATCGTGGGTTATGTTGACCTTAACGTAAAACGAGTAATTCTGGAGCGCTTCGGGCTCCACGTCCAGCACTTCCACCTTGAACCTGTATTCCCCTTCTGGAGCCTGCTTGGCTGCGGTCACTTTGACCTGGAGCGGGATGCCCGCCCAGTCGCTCGGGGTGGCGGACCAGCCCCCGGGAAGGTTGGACGCGTTAGCGAGCTCGTATGCCCCGCCAAGGCCGTACATCCCGCCTGTTTTCGGCCTCCCGTCGAAGCTCATGGATATGGTTTGCCCGGGGCCTATCTCCCCCAGGTAAATTTCGTCGCCGTTTGCAATCTCTTTCTGCATCGGCTCGAGCATGGGTATCGCGTACATCAGGGACGCGAGAGCAATCAGCGCAAATGCGGTTTTAAGGCCTGCCATGGGTGTATAATGTGATGTAGATTTTTAAGTTTATTCAAACTGTGCAATCCGGCCGGGAAGCTCCGCAAGGTTTCCGAGGACAAGGTCTGGCTTTGCCTCCGGGCTGGTTTTCGCATCTTCGCCGCTGGCTATGCCGGTGAGCACGAGGACGGATTTTATCCCTGCCCTGTTGGCCATGAAGATGTCCATGTCCAGCCGGTCGCCCACCACCAGCACCTCCTCTTTTTTGAGACGATTCTCGCGCAGTATCATTTCGAGCATGTAGGTTTCCGGCTTGCCTATCACTTCGGGCTTTTTCCCGGTCGAGAAGCGCAGGGCCCCCACTGTTGCGGCCGCTCCGGGCATCAACCCGTTCTCCACCGGGTAGCTCGCGTCCTCGTTGGTCGCGAGGAATTTCGCGCCTTTCATTATCGCCCTGAACGCAATCGCGATTTTTTCATAAGTGAGCGTGCGGTCGAAACCCGCAACGACCAAATCCGCGCTTTCGTCGCGCACGACCTGAATTCCTTTCATCCCGAGTTCCTCTTCCAAACCCCCTGTGCTTATCGCATACACTTTCGCGCCGGGGTATTTCCCCGCAACGTAATCTGCCGCGGCAAGGGAGGCAGGGTAAACCTCGCTTTCCTCGGCTTCTATTCCTGCGTTAACGAGCTTTTCGCAAAGGGATTTCCTGCTCCTGCTCGCGTTGTTGGAAAGGAAAAATATCTTCAGGCCCTTTTTCCTGAGCTGGTCTATTGCCTGGTTCGCGCCTTCTATGGCCGTCAGCCCCAGCAGGACCACGCCGTCAATGTCCAGAATTACTGCTTTTAGCATGAATGCACCTGTGCATAATCCTTTTCAATAAGCTATATAAAACGACTTGAATTCGGAGTTTTTCGCAGTTTTCCTTTCAACAATTTCAATCCGCTCCGCTTCCACCAGGCCGTTGCCTTTCGAGATGATGTTTTTGAATTCTTCAAAAATATTTTCGCTCCCGCATTCGCAGATTATTTCAACGCTTCCATTTTCCATGTTCCTTACGGTGCCCGTGACGCCGAGCCGCCTCGCGATTGAGGAAACGAATGCGCGGCAGCCCACGCCCTGCACGCGCCCGTATAGGAGCATTTTAGCCGAAATCATGATATCGCGATTAGGGAGTGTTTTTGGTCAGAGTCAAGTCATGTCATCATCACTTCAGACCTCTAGGACTCATCACTACGTATGATAGGCGTGCAACAAATAAAAAGCCCGCTGTGAATTAACACAATATTTAAGCTTTTCTAACCATATTAACTAGGGGTGGGAAGATAACACTTAAACAGGTGCAGAAAAGGCATATTGCGGTTGTAGTTGCAGGCCCGATGCAGCCGTCCGCGAGGACTAGCCTAGAGATGGATTTAGACCTAGTGCACCGTATGAACAGAGGTAAAGTCGGGCTGGAATTTATGAAGATTTACCTAAATTGGGAAAAAGTTGCGGAAGCCGTACGGGCTGGCCCGGTGCTGGGCATAGTTGTTGCAGGCGCAGAAAACGACAAGC
>JBAZLI010000088.1 GCA_041650355.1 Candidatus Micrarchaeia archaeon
GAACTGTTATTTTCCGTTTTTTCCGTCAGCTTCCAGGACCGAGAGCGCCTCCCATATCGCTGGTGAATTAACCAGTATCGTTTTCACGCGCGCGAGGAACACGAACGAAGCGGCTTTTGCAGCGCCTATGCCGAGCACCCCGAATATTATCACGCCTCCTCCTTCGCTCAGCCCGAGCCCGGCAAGCGTCGGGGACGGGATGAATTCCAGGATTGTGAGCAGCGGCTGGAGGAAGAAGTACGCGAGCACTTCCGGGAACGGCGTCTGGAGCGTGATGCCCAGGCTCTTCGCTACGAAATACCATGAGATGGCTTTCGCGCTCCATGAGAGCAGGAGAAGGATGAAAAGCTGGGGGAACTTGCGGATTATAACCCCGGAGTTCTGCTGGGCCTTTTCGAAAAGAGAGAGGATTTTGGATGCGAACGAGCCGATGAACGGAAGATTTTTGGAGAACGAGAAGAGGGAGAGGAAGCGCTTTGAGAAGAGGAGGAGCGCCATCACCGCGGTCATTCCGAGCATCGCGAACGCGCCCAGGAAGAGCAGTTCCCCGTTCTGGAGCTTGAGGTAGGTGTTGAGCAGGTAGAACAATGCTATGGTTCCGAGTATAACTTTGGCCATGAAGTCGTATATCTGCGGGCCTAAAACCGCGACCGTGCTTTTTTCCTCAGGGACTTTGTATTTCTTCGTGAGCCCGTACGCAACTGCGAGGTAGCCGGTGCGCGCAGGAGTGAAGTCCGCGAGGAGCATCCCCATCACGTGCTGCTTGAATATGTCCCAGAAGCTCAATTTTACCCCTAGCTCGCGCAGAATCAAGTCAAGGCGCGCGGTCATCACCACGTACATCACTAGGAGGAAGAAAACCGAGATGGCTAAGTAAAGGAAATTGATGCTGCTGAACTCCGCGATTATGCTGTCCACGCCTATTAGGTATAATATGGCTGCGATTATTGCAATTGAAATCACGGAATTGAGGATAAGCTGCTTGGATGATAACAGGTCTTTTCTGGCTTTCATAGGATCAGCTATAGCTGGATTGGAGTGAATGGCCAAAAAAAGTTTATTATGGCACTTTCTTGGGCCTTAGCTTTTCTGGGTGCACTTGATGAAAAGCCGCCGGGCCGTCGGAGCCGTACATCGGATAATCTTCGACTCGTTCATTCAGTTCCTTAAGGCTGGAGGGTTTGAAGGTGGTCAAAAGCAGGTTCAGATAACCGTAGAATTGCCATGCTCCTGTTTTCTCCGCGTGGCTTGCAAGCTTATCTATGAATTCCGAGCGTGTTTTGGGATCCGCGGAAGTAAATAATTTCCTGAGAAATTCGTCTGTGCCCAAATCGTTCTTCCGGCCCATCATCTCATCCAAGAAGGAACACATCCCAGGAGTAAGCACGAACGGCCGCCCGTTCGGGAGTTTTTCCGGAAGCTGGCCTAACTGCGAGGCGCTTAAGTCTTTTTTCCCTGATTCGTCTTTGGCCTTGTCTACGAGATTCAGATAGTGGCTGAGATTTGTTAGTATGCGCGCCCATGCAAGGAGTTCGTCAGTTTCCTGCTGGCCCTGCTTCTTTGTCAATTGGATCGAAGGCATATCTTCACCGAAAAAGTGTATGCTATGAAATATTATAAATAGTGGCTTTGCCTTGGAAACGCTAGGGCTTGCGAAACACTATCGCGCTTTCCCGTGTTTTAACTTTTGCGGGTTTTACATCAGCAATGCGCTCCAGCCCAATCCATATTTCGCTTTCGAAGCCCAGCCGTTCCCCGATTTGCGCAAGAATCTCATCCACAGGGATGTGGGTTTCCCTTATTACGGAGTTTCCGACTACGAAAACTGCGGTTCCTCCTGGCTTCAGGGCACGGAAGCTTTCCTTCAGCACTTTTTCCATGTCCGCGAAATAGGTGCCGGCTACCGGAATCCTGCAGCCATACTCATATGCCTCTTCGGGGATTTCCTCTGCTTTTGCATCCGAGGTTATGAACGAGCGCACGCTTCTCCCCCGCGCGTTCCTAGTGCTGGAAAGGTCCATTTCCAGCAGCGAGATTTCCAGCCCGTACACTTTAGTGTAGTCTATGTTGTTCAGATAGGGCGGGGAAGTGATTATCGAGTTCATGCTTTCGTTTTCAAAAGGCATGGAGCGCGCGTCCCCCAGAAGGATTTCCGGCCTCGGGCCTTTCGGCGCATTCTCCAAATCGGAAAGCATGCGCTTCGTTTTGCGTTTGAACACCTCGCGCACGGGCGCGACGGATTTTTTTTCTATTTTCAGCACGCCGCCGTCTTTCAGGATGAAGCCGCACATTGGGAGTATGGAAACAAGAGCTAAAAGGAGGAGGCGCATGGCCTTTTCGTTCTGCACTCCTGCGATTTTTTCCCTTAGAAATAAGATGTCGCGCAGGTTCGCCGGAGGGAAAACTTTTTCCACCTGGAAGAGTTCGAAGTCCCAGCGCAGTCTGGAAGAGGAATCCTTGTGCTGGAAAACGTCTTTGAGGAATGCTCTCGCGTCCTCCAAATCCTTTTCCGAGTAGTCTTCGGTTTTCACCTGTCCTGCAAACACCGCAAGCTGTGAAGAATCTATCCCATAGGCCTGCATGCCGAGCGATTTTGCAAACAATGCGGTCGTGCCTATCCCTGAGAACGGGTCCAGGATTGGGGCGCTTAGATTGAGTTCGAGCGCGAGCTTTTCCACGAGCTCAGGGGAGTATGCTTCCTTGTAATAGAACCAATTGTAGATTGGTTTGGACTTGCTGGGCTCGAACGTGAAATAAGGCCCGAGGTCAAGGCGCTTGATAATGTCCATGGATTGGATTCAGATGGGAATATTAAAAATGTGTGAGCCGCCGGTGCTTTTGGATACGTTTTATAAAATGTTCAGTTGTGAATTATTTATAGGTGGTGGAATGAAGCCAGGATTTGCGGGATTAATGTGCCTGGGATTACCAAAAGACCAGAAACCAAAACCTAGGGAAAACAATTTGGGGGCGCAAAAATCTGCTCGGGGTAGTAGATGGCGTTTCTGGGAAAAATTTAAGGGTCATCCTATTATCAGCGATGCCCAAATAAAGGAGAGAACGATAACTATACTGCTCAGCCCTGAGAAAGTGGTGAAGGACCAATTCAGAACGCAGGGTGCAATAAACTTTGAGGACTACTTAGCAGGACAGCATAAAAAAGAATAAACAATGCTGCGAAACCCGCCGCGAACAGCGGATGTAAATTATTCGATTATTTGATGAGCACGAGCTCCAGCGAGGAGACGTTGCTCTCCCTTCCGTCGTGGCTCTGCAGCTTCTCGGTTGTTACGCGCACTTCCTTTATCTTTATGCCCGGCATGAAGCGGTGCTTCACTATCTCTTCCACGTCCACGGCCCTTGAGATAAGATGGCCCCTGGCCTTGACTATCACTTCGGTGGAACCCTTGTTGAAATTGGTGACCACTGCGAGCACGTAGCCCATGAGCCCCTTCTTGCCTATGTAAACCACGTTGTCGTCCTTGCGGGGCTCGGAAGTTTGCGGCTGCTCCTTGCGGGGTTCAGGCGCCTTGGCTTCCTTGCCTGG
>JBAZLI010000089.1 GCA_041650355.1 Candidatus Micrarchaeia archaeon
CGGTCCCTCTATATACCCCTCTACCCCAGATGGCATGTACGCCTTTATCCTCGCGTCGCACGCCTCCCTGTCAGCCCCGGTGTATTCAAAAGCGTAATCCACTGCGTCTCTTGCGGACTGTTGCGTGCTCATCCCGACTTTCGGGTACACGCTCATGAACAGGTCCCCGTTTCCTGGCTCGAGAGCCAGGCTCATGTTCACCAGCACTCCGCTATCCTCCAAGACCGCAGGTAGGTAATGCCACGCGCTCCCGCTGCATTCGGCAAAGGCAGAAGCAGCCAAAACCAGGATAACCAACAGAACCTTCCTCATACAATCGCACCCGCACCCAGCATCCTGGGCTTCCTCCCAGGGTCCACTATGTACAGCGCATCCCCGCCCTCAAATGCAAACTCCCTTTCGCACTCAATCTCGACCTGCCTTTTCATTCCGGCTGCAACATCATCACTCAGCGTGGCTTCGGCAAACTGGAGTCCAAGGTACGCGAAAACCTTCCTTCCCTTGGGAATCCCCTCCTTGATGAATTTCGGGCACTCGACTTCAGCCCTGAATTTTTTCCCCCCTAAGATTCCATCCCCAAATACAAAGCCCCTTTCTATGCTCTCGGCCTCGGCGCCCTTTATGTTCGCGCCCACCCTGGAGCCATCGCTTATCTCGTTAACGTTCTCATCGTGCAGTTGGAGCGACTTCACCTGGATTTTCCGCCCCCCGGGGAAGAGCGCCATCTCATCGTGCACCTTCACTGTTCCGCGCACTATCGCGCCGAGCGCAACCACCCCTATGCTCTTGAGGTTGAACACCTGGTCCACTATTATTTTAGTCTTTCCATCCTTCCATCCGTTCCGCACAGTGAGCAGTTTTTCGCGTATTTTTATCAAATCATCCTCAATCGTTTCCCATTTCTCGAGCGCGGTCCCCTTTATGTAATTCTCTATTCCGCCTTTGTCCCCAACGAAAGCCCCTGGCTTTCCCGCAATGATGAGAGAGGCAAGCAGTTCCGGAAACTCCTTCTTCCCCGCGTCCGGCCTGAACAGGACGAAATCCGAAAGCGCCAATCCGAAAACGAGCGGGTGAATTTTCTCAGGGTAAAGCGTGGGCTCTATTATCTCAACAGCGGTTTCGCCCTGCTTGTACATGTATATGGTGAAATCTCCCGGAGCCCCTTTCTTCCCTATTTTCGCGTTGGTTTCCGCATCCAGCAGAGAAAGCACTCGTATACCTTTCATAAGAACCATCCATTTTAGAATAAAAAGATGCGTCCGCCGGGGAAATCGGTTTCCAGCTTGCACAAAACAAGAAGCTGGAAGCACTCGAACCCGGGTCGTTGGCTTGGGAAGCCAAAATCCTACCACTAGACTACGAACGCAACTACCAGACTATGCAAAAACAGGTTATTAATTCTTACACTTGCTTCATCATTCCTCTCGCTTCATCGAGGAGAGGCTTGAACACCGGATTCGAGCCAAGCTCTTCGAGCGCGGAAATAAGCGGCCTGAGATTCCTGGGCTCAACATTCTTTACGCCCGCGCCCCTCCTGACCAGCTCTTCAGCGATTCTGTGCCCTTCGTTTCCGTTTAATCTTAAAAGTGCAAGCGAAAGCGGAGTGTGCCCTGAAGGATTCACCGCGTTTGGATCTGCTCCGCTTTCCAGTAACATCTTCACCAGCTTTTCCCGGTCTGATAAGTGGTTGCTGCCGGTTACTGCCGCATGAAGCAGCGTACTAGGCTTTGCGCCAGCTCCTGATTTCAGAAGATTCGAGAGAATGCGCTCGACAATCTCAACACTCCCTCCCGTAGCAGCATTAATGAGCGTGTTCGCATCAGGTTTAGCTTTTTCGGCAAGCAAATCAAATTTACCCCTATCCCCGCTTTTCGCAGCCGCATCCAGCGCTGCTTTCCAGTCCCCGGAATTTGCAGGCATCCCCCTGTCTATTGCCTTGATAGTTTCCACTAGTACATGCAATGATGCCAAGCGCGCATTAACCACGAGCGCATGCGGCCTATAGGGCTCTTTTCCGCTTTGCTTAACTGCAATCGCCATATTTACACCTAATTACACTATCCTGAACCAAATATTTTAAATCTGTTTCCATCAATCGGCATACCCCCAAGTACTCCTAATTACGATTAATAATGTTGTCCGAGAGTTGCGCGCATGCAGACTTTTTTCCGCCATCCTTCAATCAGAAAGCACCAGAAGGACATGGTGGCAGATGTTTATTTTGCGCTCCAGAACAAGAAGCACCTGCTCGCGCACGCGCCATGTGGAATAGGGAAAACAGACGCAGCGCTTTCCCCTGCGATTACCTACGCAATCGAGCACAATCTGGATGTTCTCTTCCTCACCCCGAAGATTTCCCAGCACAAGCTCGCTGCCGAAGTAGTGAAAGGGCTTGCTGAAAAATACGAATTAAAGCCTAAAGCAGTGGATTTGATAGGACGGCGACATTCGTGCATCCATCCTGCGATGGAAAAATTGGACTATGACGCGTTCTATCCAGCGTGCGAAAAACTGCGCGAAAAAGGCGGATGCGCGTTCTACCGCAACGCGAAGGGAAGCAGCAAGCTGGAGGAAGCCAAAGCCGAAATCCTTTTCCATAAAATACTCGCGGATTACGGGAGCATACGGGGGCATTCCGAGCTAATCGCGGCCTCGAGGGAACTGGAGGCGTGCCCGTACGAAATAATGCTCAAGCTCTCCTCATCATCCCAGTTCATCATCGCGGACTATTTCCACGTGATAGCCCCGCAGATACGCGAGCTGTTCATGCGCAAATCCAAGAAAAAGCTGGAAAATTCCATCATAATAATAGACGAGGCGCACAACCTCCCTGCGCGCGTGCGCGACTATCTCTCGGTTTCATTCAACAACCGAATGGTCTCGCGCATGGAAAAAGAGATGCGCGCCCTGGGGGGAAAGATGGATTTCGAGGAGGAAATGGAATCCTGGGCAAAAGAAATCCTAAAAAATGAAACCGAGTGCCTTCTCCAGCCAACGCAGCTCAACTCCCTGCTTTCCTATTTCCAGATGAAGCCCGAGGAGCTTTACGAATATTTCGAGGCTTTAGGACTGGAATTCGTGGGCAAGACCGGGAAGAAAAGCGCTTTGCTCAAGTTCTCGAAGTTCCTTTTCGGATGGTTCGAAAACACTCCTGGCTCGGTGCGCATCCTGCGCGGAAAAAAGGACTTCTTCTCGATTTCCAAGCGCTTCATGGACCCCGCGATAATCACATCCGAGCTCAACCGCGCCCATTCCTTAATATTGATGAGCGCAACCCTGCACCCGATGCGCATGTACCGCGACGTATTGGGCTTGGACGAGAAACGCACTTTGATGAAATGCTATCCTTCCCCGTTCCCGAAGCCCAACCGACTCAATCTCATAGTGGAAGGCACGACCACCAGATACACACAGCGCGGGGAGGAGGAATACAGGAGAATAGCCGGGTTGATAGACGAGGCGCACTCGCTGAAAGAAGGCACCGCGGCTTTCTTTCCCTCTTACAAGGTGCTCCAATCCGTGCTTC
>JBAZLI010000090.1 GCA_041650355.1 Candidatus Micrarchaeia archaeon
TTAGTACGAGAGGAACGGGGATCCGGAGCCACTAGTACACCAGTCGTACAAGCGTCGCTGGGCAGCCACGCTCCACGCTGATAAGACCTGAAAGCATCTAAGGACGAAGCAGCTCTCAAAACTAGTTACCAAAGCCCGCCCATAGCAGATGGGTTTGATAGAATCGGGGTGTAAGAGGCTAGCGCAAGCGAGCCTTTCAGCCTGCGGTCACTAACGGGATAATCACAACAATCTTCTCGACTTCCAACGTTTGCCTCACTCGCGCTCTTTTTTCTTGTTTTTCTTCTCAATAGTTAGCGTCAGCTATTTATTTGTTCCCTTATGGAGCACCTTTTTTGGGCGCATAGCATCCCAGAGTGAATATATCAAAAGGCAGTTTCCCGTCTGTCTCGAGCTTGGCTGTAATCTCGCCCAACACAATTTTCTTAATCTTCATATACTGTTCCCTTCCCAATTCCACGTTTCCCACCGCGTACCTCTTGGATTTCACGTTGAAGCAGAACATGCAGTTGTCCAACCCTTCGCAGTTGTGGCAGAACATCGAATTTGCGCAGTTGGTGCAGCTTTCCATCTCGAAGCAGTTGCTGAGGTTCACGCAACTGTGGCACCTTATGCAAAACCTGGAATAGAGCGTGCGGTAGCAGCCGAACTGGCTTTCCCCGCGCCTTCCGTCCAGAGCGAGCGCGAACGTGCAGTAGGCGCAGTTCTTGTTGTACGTCGCGTCGCATACCTTGTACGTATTCACAGCATGATAAACTATGGGCGTCTGGATGTTGTTTTCCGACGCGCCCTCTATCATATCTATCCTGTAAAATGCGATGGCTGGAAGCTTGCCCAGTATGCTTTTGAGCGACACCTCCTCGCCATCCTCAAAATCCAGGTGCAGCTTCATCGTTTCCATGGATTCCGTAGTGTTCACGGCCCTTTCCCCGGGTATGTACCTGTGGAAGAAAAAATCCACATTCATTGTATCTCCCCCAAAAACGGTCTTTATGGGCGTGATGCGGTTCACGCGCTCGGAAAGGAATTTTTCATACTTGCCCATGGGGGAAAGCTCTTTGCCCAGGACTATGCGGGAAGTTTCCGCGAACGCCTGTTCTATCCTTCCCAAATCCGTTTTCGGAGCTTCCCTCTTAGGTATTTTTACGCTTTCCACCAGCTGCCGGGAAGGTGGCGAGAAATCAAATAGTGACGGGAATGTCCTGTGCTTTTCCAGGTATTCACGGCTTTCGGAAACGAGCTTTTTCCGCAACCCCAGATACTTGTCCCTGGGGAGCGCGAGGTTCCCGATTACGTAATTCTTGGCCCTCTGGCTGAACGAGAACATCACGTTGCTGCAGCCTATAGTATAGTAAGTGAAGAAGAGATCCGAGCTGTTGGCCGAAAAATAGGCCTCAAAGCCGCGTGTGAAGTTGTCCGCGCCCATGGCTTTTATGAGATATTTGCTCCGCAGGAAATATGCGCACCCGAACACGTGTTCGCTCCCGGCGCGGACATAGGAGGAGTGGCTCACGTACTTGCATGTGTCCACTTCGTGCGAATTGTAAACGTAAAAGCTGTCATTGCAATTGTCCGTGTTCTCGTAGAATTTGGACGAGCCGAAAACCTTGTTGCCCGCATACTCCATTCGTTCTTCTATCGCGCCGACTATGGAATCAATATCCTTAATGTCGTTTATGTTGAGCTCGAATCTCCTTTTCAGGTCAATCTCGTCCTGAGAAATCATCTTAGCGCCCTTGCAGTAGCGCGTGTCCGTAATCACGACATCTTTTCCAGAAACTGAGGATTTGCGGCGGCCCGGCTTGTAATGGTAGCGCCAGAGATACTCCTCAATATCGGAAATGTCCAGGTTGCACTCCCCGAAAATTATCCTGAACGTTTCCCTGAAAGCCTCATTCACCTTATCGTAAACTTCGCTCATTTTCAAACCCTCAGGTTGTAGATGCTCAATTTCAAATCCTTGTCCTTCTCCAGCTGTTTTCCAATGGCATCAAGCAGTATCTTCTTCACCCGCACATACTCCTCTTTCCCGACCTCAACGTTTCCTATCGCATATCTTAAACTTTTTGAATTGAAGCAGAACATGCAGTTGCTCAAGCCCTCAGAATTATGGCAGAAATACGAATCCGAGCAGTTGTTGCAGTCCAGCATCTCAAAGCATCTGGTGAGGTTCACCGAATAATAACAGTTGATGCAGAATTTAGAGGAAAAGCAGTACCTGCAGCCGAAGACATATTCTGACTGCCTGGGCCAGAACGAGAATGCGGAATATTTGGTTTCCACCATCGCAGTGGCCTTGTAGCAGTAGCTGCAATAGCCGTATAGCGTGCATTCTTCCATGCCTATGTTCGGCTCGACGATGCCTTCCGGAGTGGTATATTTTATGCCGGATAGAATTTGCCCTGCGTTGGAAAGCGTGAGCTTCCCGATCATTTCCCTGTCAATCTTCCGCTCCCCGAGTTGCAGGGATTCGTCCAGCTTAACCATGTTCTTCTTCACCGAGCGGTAGAAAAAGGTGTTCGCTGCATATACAGTGTTTGTGCTCACCGCTGACTTGGCCCGTATGGGGTCCGCGTCCGTGTACCTGCCGAGCCATTCCGTGTAATCGTCCAGAACCGAGAGCTTCCTGCCCAGCACCACGCCGCTCGTGGTCTCAAACGCTTCTTCGATCTCCTTTCCCATGAAACTCACTGGTTGATTATATCTATTATGCTCGGCAGCGCCTTTTTCGCGCGGAGCGTTTCCCTCATCTCGCCCACGAGCTTGTCCTTAAGTTTCGCGTACTCGTCTTTCTGCAGTTGGACGTTTCCCACCATATAGCTCTTGTTCCTCAAGTTGAACGAGAACATGCAGTTGGTGCACGCTTCGACGCTGCTGCAGTAATAGCAGTCCGAGCACCAGTAGAACCTCATCATCTCCAGGCACCTAACGTCCTTGTATGTCTCGTGCCCGCTTATGCAGAATTTGGTCTCCCCCACCCAGTTGCATCCGAATATGTATTCCCCGAACCGCACGGCGCAGCAGTATCCTATGTACTTTCCGTTGAATATGTCGTACGAGCCGTGGACGGACGAGGAATCCGTGCACCTGCTGGATTCGCTCACCTCCTTCGAGTTGCCCAAGACTATGTTGCCCCCATAATACGCGCGTTCCGAGATTGCCTGCACCAGGGAATCCAGGTCCTTTATGTCGTTCACGTCCAGCGGCAGCGTGCGCGTCCTTTTTTCGTACTCCTTCATCTCATAGTAGCTCATGAACTTCGCGCCGTCATATATGTTCCGGGCGTCTATGAATACGTCCTTGCCGGAAAGCGCGGACTTTTTAACTTCCACGCCGCCCACATACCTCCTAAGGTACCTTTCGTAATTCCAAAGGT
>JBAZLI010000091.1 GCA_041650355.1 Candidatus Micrarchaeia archaeon
ATTCTGTCGCAGAAAGAAAAACACCGCGCGCGGCGGCCTGCCCGCGGCGCCGGATAAAAAGAGGCTCGTCATGAAAACACTCGGAATACACACGAACTACTTCCGCTTCAGGGCCACGGAAAAAGCCATGAAGGACGCCGAAGCGATAACGGAAATGGAATTTTCGCTCGAAGAGGACTGCATGGTCGTCTACATCGGCGTGGAGAAAGCCGACGAGAAGGCGCCCCACGTGGTCACTCAAAAACTCGTGGCCGACACTATCAGGCGCGCGGAAACCCTCAAGGTGAAAAAAGTCATCGTGTACCCCTACGTGCACCTGACGCAGGACCCCGGAGCGCCCCGCACCGCCCTCTCGATCCTGAAAAACACCAAGAAACTCCTGGCGGACAGCGGCCTGGACGTGGTCCGCGCCCCCTTCGGCTGGTACAAGGCCTTCGAGGTGTCCGCGAAGGGGCACCCCCTCTCCGAGTGGAGCGGCTCGTTCTCCGTCGAGGAGGGCGAGGAGAAAGCCGCGAAGGAAGAAGCGGAAAACGCCGGGAAAGACAAGTTCACCCGCTTCGTGCTGGTGGACACCGAGGGCAACGAGTTCGACGTGACCCCCGCGGATTTCCAGAAATGCAGGATATTCAACAACAAGGAACCGGTCTACAAGCTCCTCAAGCGGTTCGTCTCCAACGAGTTCGGCAAGGGCGTGGACACGGCGAAGACTCCGAAACACATCGAGTTCATGCAGCGGCTGGAACTGGTGGACTACTGCGACGCCTCGGAAAAAGGACATTACAAGTGGTACCCCAAGGGTCACTTCATCCAGAAGCTTATTCTCGAATACGCGGCGAAGCTGGCGCACGACTGGGGCGCCATGGAGATGAAGAACCCGCTGGTGATCCGGGGAGACAACAACGTGGTGGGCGAACTCATGGGCGAGTTCCACGAGCGGGATTACAAAGTCGACGGCGGGCGCGGCGTGTGCTACCTGCGCTACGCCTCGGACCCCCTGGGCTTCCCCTTCATGCAGAAGGTGCGCTTCAGCTACAAGCAGTCGCCGCTGAAAGTGTACGAGGAGGCGATCTGCTTCCGCAACGAGCAGGAAGGCGAGGTGAGCGGCCTCAAGCGCGTGCGCAATTTCATGATGACGGACATGCACGCCGCCTGCGCCACCACCGAAGAGGCGAAACAAGAATTCGAGGACCTCTGCTTCCTGTTCCAGAAGCTGATGAACGACATCATCGCGCGCGGCCGCTGGGTGCTGGGCTGGGAAGGCACGGTGGATTTCTACAACGACAATAAAGAGTGGCTCATCAGCATCTGCAAACGCATGAAAGTCCCCTCTTTCTTCAAGCTGATGCCCGAAATGTCTCACTACTACGCTATAAAGAACGAGTACCAGAGCATCACCGAGGACGAGAGCAACATCCAGGTGTCCACCGTGCAGTGGGACGTGAAGGACGGAGAAAGATTCGACATCGGGTTCGTGGATGAAGACGGAAAGAAACACGCTTCCCCGGTGATCCTGCACGCCTCCAGCTTCGGCAGCATAGAACGGACACTGTGCACGATCCTGGAAAACATCGCGATAGACATAAACCAGGGCAAACCGGCCATGTTCCCTGTGTGGATGGCGCCCACCCAGGTGCGCTTGTGCCCGGTCAAGGATGAGTTCATCGAATTCGCCGACGGCCTCTGCAAACAGTTCGACGACGCGGACGTGCGCTGCGACCTGGACGACCGCCCGGACACCGTGAGCAAAAAAATCCGCAACGCGGAGCGCGAGTGGATTCCCTACATATTAGTTGTGGGTGAAAAAGAAAAGGAGTCCGGCGAACTGATGGTGCGCATCCGCGAAACAGGGCAGCAGGAGAAGATGCCCTTCGACACCCTGGTACAGCGCATCCACGGAGAGGCGAAGGGCATGCCCTTCCGCCCGCTCCCCCTGCCCCGCCTCGTCAGCAAACGCCCGATTTTCTTCGGGTAAAGACGTAAAGAAGAGAAGAAATCAACATATTTTCCAAGAATCCTTCAGTTTCGGGCCAATCATTTTATTTTTACCATATATAGGCTTTTCAGCAAACGCTGAAACAGCATGTTTAGGTGAAATACGGCTTGACATCGCCATGTTTCGCCAATATAATTATTTTCAACATACGTTGAAACAGGTGGTTATGGTGAAACAAATGGATTCAGAGCAAAAAACAAAACTAATAACAGATGCCATGGCAGCATTGATCAAATGTTTAGAAGGTGTGCCTTTTATTTGTGGTTCATCTTCTAAGATTCCAGGGCCGTGGGAGTCAAATCCTCCGGTGGAAATGATTGTGGAAGTGGAACTATCTGATCTGAAAAAACATGAAATAATAGTTGAGGTGAGAAATAACGGCCAACCCCGTTATGCTCGAGATGCAATAAATAAATTACTCGATTATTTGGAGTATTATCCTCCAGGAGCGTATGGTGTTTTCATTGCTCCTTATATTTCTCCGGAAGCCGCAGAACTATGCACGAAAAAAAACATCGGGTACACAGACCTATCAGGCAACTGTAAATTGAGTTTTGACGGCGTGTACATAGAGAAGAAAGGCAATCCGAACCGCTATGCCGAAAAACGCGGCCTGCGCTCCCTTTATTCTCCAAAAGCGGAAAGAATCCTGAGAACACTTATGAATGTTTCTATTCCAGGCTTCAAGATAACAGAAAGAAACTGGCAGGTAAAGCACATGGCCCAGGATGCGAATGTCAGCCTGGGGCACGTCTCGAATGTAATGAAGTTGCTGAGAGACCGGGAATGGATCCTTGGTGATAAAAATGGTTTTGTTCTAAAGAAACCGGAGTTACTTCTTGCGGAATGGAAAGACAATTATTCTTTTCGCAGAAACGAAGTGCGCAATTTTTATTCAATGAGCGACCCGGCCCGGATTGAGTACGCCCTTTCCGATGTTTGCGGGAAAGGAAACATAAAATACGGGCTGACCTGCTTTTCCGGAGCCGCGCGGCTCGCTCCGGAAGTTAAATACCAGAGGGTAATGGCTTATATAGGGGACAACTCAGACATGGAACACATTGTTTCCTCGCTGGGCTTAAAAGAGGTGTCTAGTGGGGCAAACGTGAGTTTGATGATTCCGTACGATGAAGGAGTCTTTTACGAAAGTAGAAAAATGGATGGTGTCATAATAGTTTCGCCGGTGCAGATATACCTGGACCTGACCGGGTTTCGCGGCAGGGGGGAAGAAGCGGCGGAAGCTCTTCTTGAAAGAATGTTGAAAAAGTCATGGTGAGCAAACGAGATTATACGAAAGAGGCTGTTGAAGCGGCCAGGTCAGTACTACTGGAAGTAATGCATGTTCTGGGAGCTTTCCAAAAA
>JBAZLI010000092.1 GCA_041650355.1 Candidatus Micrarchaeia archaeon
TTCTTCGGATTCTGCCAGTCATACTACAACGGAGTCGGAGAGGGCATCAATTCCCTGGCCCCGCTGGTTTTCTCCAACGGCTCGAAGTCCTGCAATTACGCCCAGAACACCAACCTCTTCAGGTTCGCCAGCATAACCGATACCCAAATCACGCCATTCTCAATCAGCAACGTGTCTGATAGCGACCTGTTCTACTCATGCGCCGGATGCGTTGGAAAAGGAGACATACCCACCGACCTTCCGAACCAGTTCCAGGTGGATTCCGAAAAGAGCCAGTGCAGCCTCTTCTTCCCGCAGATAGAAATAGCCGCGGACACGCTGGACATGGACCCCACGCTTCTGAGGGCCGCGGTATGGCAGGAGAGCGATTTCGAAAAGTGCGCCGTGAGCTACGTTCCAATGTCCTGGGACACGTGCAATCCATTTAACGAGAACCCGGTGGACGACCCGGATGAATGCTGCCCGCCAGAAACCGAGAAGTGGTACGTGGACTCTGCGCATTCCGGAGACCCGGTCACCCCGTGCAGGCCGCAATCCCAGATAACCGGGACTCCCGGGGAAGAGTGCAAGCCCTGCGCTTACGGCCTTGCGCAGGTTATTGAATACCCATCAGATATTTATGAAGGCCACGCAGCCGAGCAGCCCGCGGTGGTGCGCGCGTGCGGCTCCAAACTCACCCCTCACGCGGACTTCAACCCGTTCAGGGTTTTCGACGGTCCGTGCGACTATTCCTACAAGTTCATGTACATCAATTTGCCAGCGGGAAGGGACCTTGTAAGCAAAAACAAGAACGACTTGAACGCAGGGGGAAACACCGCAGTTGACGAGAACAAGCGCGAATGGTACTCGGTTTTCTTCGGCCTTGACCTTATGTTCGGGCACCAGAGCAGGCCCGCGTGCCACTTCGCCAGCGAAACCCAGCTGCAGTGGATATCTCATTTTAACGACCAAAAAGACAGGATGGACTGCGGAGAGTTTCCGGTTGTGTGCACTGGCGGCCTTACGTATCCATCGGAAATAAGGTCAGCGTGCTGCGGAAACAAGGACTTCCTCAATTACGTGAAATACTGCGAGCACAACGGAGACTTCTCGTATGCGTACGACATACTGGACAAGTACGAGGAGCTCGGGAATGAGTGCGAAAACCTCTATTGCCCCGAAAGGAAGCTCGGGGACAGGAACCCCATAGAATACTTGTGCGAGAGCGGATCCATGAAGCAGGAATGCTGCGACGCAGCCAGGAGCGGGAGCGGCTGGAGTGCACTGGTGCTTTGCACCAATCCGTTGGCTCCGCCGGAATGCATACTCAGATACTGCTCAGGTTTCACGGATCTGGCCGGATCGGGTTAGGTAATGGTTTTTATTATGCTCCAATCTAAAACATAAACGAGATATGATGGTGATAGGATGGCACAAATTCAAGTTGAAAGTGAAGCCAACGCGCCTCTTGCATGGAGCGTTATGCTCGGGAACTTCAAGCGGACTATCGCATCTATGGACGAGGCATTGATGAACGGGCAGAAGCCCAAGATACGGCTTCCGAACGGAGAAGATTTCGAGATGCCGCCCAACATGGTCCTGTTTGCGATGAAATTAAGGGCCTGTAGCGACCAAAGCGGCGTCATACGGGCGGAAAAGGCACAAATAAACTCTAGTTTAGTCGGTTATCCTGCAGGCCTCGGCTTCCAACCGACTCTTTCGAAAACAACGCAGGCAGTTCATACAGTTGACCTCCTTGGCGAAAACTGGCTAAAAGACTACAAAGGCAGAAGCGAAGGCCTAAGAAGACTTAGGAATATTGTAAACACGGGCGCCGCAGAGGCATATCTGGCTGCGCAGGTCCTGGCCGGCCAGCTGGAGCTTGCAGAAAAAATGAAGCGCAATTTTTCATTCAAAGAGACCTGCGACACAACGGAGCGTGAAATCGCCAGAATAAAAGGCCGCTTTGGCGAAGCGGATTTCCAGATGATATACGGCGGGGTAGGGCCGATGACGGATTTCATGCGCGATGCAGTCACACATATGGAAAGATACAAGGGATGGGCGAGGCTGCAGCAGAGCACCGAAGGTTTTACTCCGATAGGCAGATGGGGCGGCACGTCCTTATCGAGCGGCGTGGACAACTTTATAGACATATGGGCTACTGGCGTGAGCTGGCACCAGCTGTACATGGCGCCTTGGAACCTTGTCGCCGGAACCGCGAAGGGCGCCGCCGGCATCTCTCTTGGGGTAATCGGTGCGGTGGACAGCACTGCAGACGTACTCTACGAAGCCGGAAAGCTCCTTTTTACCGGCGGCCAGTTCATTCCCGACCCGAACACGCGGGGTGGCCAGGTGCTCATAGCGGTAAAGTGCCTGGGCGACCGGCTCAGCAAAGTGGGTAGCGACCTGGCATGGCTCGAGAGCGCCTACGACATTCCTGACGCGAGCAAACGGGAGGTCACGAAGATTTTGGCAGAAAAGGCGCTCATATCTGAGATGGCGGCATTCTTCAGGGAACTCGACAAGGCGCAGCAGGTCTCGGCAGGAACCGAAGTGGCTGCGGTTTTCGGCGCTTTGGCCGCAGTTACCGGGCCGCTCGTCGTGGCTGGTCCGCTCCGGATGGCTGCGGGCGGCGCGCGGGAGGCCTTCGTTCAGGGTGCGAGAGAGGCAGCAGAAGAGAGCGGCAGGAGAACCGCGTGGACTGTTGCCAAAGGCGGCCTTAAAGGCGTGGGGAGAGGAGGTTCCACGGCTTTGGCGCAGCTGACCGCAGTTTCTCCGGTTGCCCTGGGAAAATCATTCGTGGGGGGCACAATCGCTGGCTATTTGATTGCCTTTGGGTCCGAGCAGGTGTTCAGCGGAAGCCTGGAAGACGTGAAGAGGGACGCTAAGGCTTACAGGCAGCTCCTTGCTGACCAGAACGTCCGAAAAGCGCTGGAAAACAAGGGATTCAGGATAGACGGTTCAACCGGCGTTGACGCCATGCTCGTTCAGCTTGAAAAGAACGGGGAATTGGGCAAGGACTGGCAGACGCGCACCAAGATGGCATTTAGCTTTGGCTTAATAGCACTGGGCTGGCGCGCCTGGAAAGGAATCAATCCAAAAGAGCTTCAGGCAAGAGCCGTGGAAATCGCAACCGAAGTCTCTCAACGTTCGAGCCTCATGGAAGCCGCTAATTTTGGGTCCAGGGAAATACAACGCGCAGCATGGGAGAGCAACTGGATGTGGCGTGCAAAGGCCCGTTTCTTCGAGAAGAACGTTGAGGCGGACCTGGCCTATGCCAAGGGCATAGAAGATTTGATGGAGAACATGGAAAGCATACGAAAAT
>JBAZLI010000093.1 GCA_041650355.1 Candidatus Micrarchaeia archaeon
AAAGGAATTCTTCCCCCCGGGTTTGATATTCAAATTGAACCGATGTTCGAGAAACAAACATCTGTTGATGCCAAAAGATTCCGTTGCGCATATTCGCCTATCACACCCATAGAGAAGTTTCCTGACTTGCCGAAACGGATTCACGATGGCCCTTTGTATGCCCGATTGAAAATCAATTTCGCAACCGCAACTACCCCGCCCCTAGTACAGGTTCTTGTTCCTCAGATTGGAAAACCTGAAATCAGGTATGCAGCCCATACGGATAAGTCCTTGGCAGAAAAAGTGGCCGCAGCCCTAAGAAATGCCGGTCTGTTCCTGTCTAAGCTGAAAATACAGATAGGCCTGGAGCCATCCGAATACGCGGAAATACGCCCTAGGTAAAATCCGCGCTCCAAAATTCTGCTTGGGGATACGCTTTATATGCACTATCCTACATCTAGCCTCTGGATTAAATGCTCACAATAAACACTGACGGTGCCTGCTTCTCCAACCCCGGTCCCATGGGAATAGGCATAGTAATAGCGAAAAACGGCAAAACCATCGGGCAAGTGAGCGAGTACCTCGGGGAAGGCACGAACAACATCGCCGAGTACACCGCGGTGCTCAGGGCGCTCGAATTGGTGAAAGAGCTCGGGGAAGCCGAGGTGGAGATAAGGAGCGACAGTTTGCTCCTCGTGAAGCAGCTCAAGGGAGAATACAAACTCAGGGCCCCGCACCTGCGCGAGCTCAAGCGCAGAATCCTGGAAGCCGCAGAAGGGCTGAAACTGGATTTCAAATGGGTGCCGCGCGAGCAGAACTCAGCCGCAGATGCGCTTTCCAAGGACGCGATACTGCATAGAAATTAAGAAAGGTAGGACCCCTGCATGGGGCTCTGCCTGCCCCGTACAAATCCTTCAGGTATTTCCTTTCCATCATCCTGCTCCCCGAATTCCTCGTCCATGAGCGTCTTGAATTTTGCGAGGAATCCGTGAAAATCCTGAAATTCAATCCCCTTGAGTTTCCTGAATACGCGCATGAGCTTTCCCTTGGCTTCCTTGTCCAGCCCGCTTTCCATTCCCGAGCACCTGAAAAAACTCCGCTCGTTTATCACGAACTTCAGATTTCCGTTTTTCAAGATCCTAAATTTTCTATCCATATTATCCGCGTCCCCTATCTGATTCAGGCTGCCGGTGCATTCGAACGCGGTTATGTCCAGCGTCTTTCCGGCCCTATCGCAATGCGCCTTTATCCAGGAAGCGAGCAGATTGGAGAAATAATCGTTTGCCTGGTCAAAACCCATGCCTGCCTGCCCCATCACGCTCGGATTCCTTGCTCCGAGCATGGGATTGGCAGCCTCGCTTTTCCTTACCGGAAGCCCATGGAGAAGCTGAGTGCAAGTGGCTGCAATCTCCCCAAGAACTTTCATGTCTCCCTTTCCAAGCATGTGAAGAAGCGCATGCGTAAATTCATGAAGCCCTACATTCACTCCTGAAACGAAAAGCGTTGCCCAGTCTGCCTTTGTTCCATCTGGCTCAAAACCCTCATCCGGAGCGCCGTAGGCAACCCTGCTTCCGCCAACATCCCAGAAGAAATTGGGGCATCTCATATCTTCGTGCCTGAACCCCCCTCCGCTGTTGGACAAATCTACCTCTGGCAGCCTTGCTACGCCCTTTGCTTCGGGCACTGTGCTGCACAAATACGTTCCGCCCAGCCAGATTCCTATCGCCACAAGCGCTTCCTCAGCCCTCCAGAAAGCGCCCGGGATTATCCTTCCTTCTGCGAGCGCATTGTTGAGCCCGTAAGTTATTTCTACGTCGTTTTTTTCAAGCCATTCCACAAATTTTTCAGCCCTGCTGTTCCTGTTCCCTTCATAGTATTCCCTTAAAAGCGGCGCAAAAATTGCCGCAGCGGATTCAAACTTCATGTATTCAGGCTTAGCAAGTTTTGCAGAAAAGGATTTTTTCCAGTCCTCCTGCATGACCGAAATTAACGGCTCTTTTTTATGAATTTGACTAGAATTTGGGGGTTGAGCTGAAGCAGACAAAGTGAACACAGTGCAGGCCAGCACTCCAGCCGCCAATATCTGTTTGGGCCTCATAGCAATCAGCATACACTTTATATCATTATTTAAAACATAAGAGTATATAAAGTGGGCAGTTTGTTTTGCCATGCGCTAAATCCAACCCATACCTACATAACTGTTCGAACCGCATCGTACCTTTGCCGGATTGTTTCCTTGGACATGTTGGTCTTAAGCTCTCTTTCCAGATAGTCGATATTTATCTTTGCCTTAGATAGCCTTTCTCTGTTTTGCTCCTTGTGCATGACTATCTCTTTCATGTAATTCAGCATGAATTCGACACTTTCCTCTTTCAAATCTTTATTAGTGTACACCTTTTTCGGCGTATCATTAAGTTTTGAGCGGCCGCTGGCAATGAAACCAACGCCTTCGTTATCCGCCTTCTTTATTCCCCATTCAGTTCTAGCTGCATCCCCTATATCCTCTTTTTTGTTTAGCGATATAGAAAGCACGAAGCCAAGCTGCGATACCGATACCTCCCTGAACAGAGCTACCTGTTTTTCGGTGAACTTGCCAGAAGTGTTCAATTTAGCGAATTCTTCGTAACAGTCGTTTATGAAAGTGTCTCGCTTCATCGGGGGCTTTTTATCCAGGAACATATCGTATACTTTTCCGAACGCTTCCTTGGTCTTTGTTATCAGCATTTGTTCCTCCGGGGTATAAACTTTAGGCTGAAATAATTCTGGTTTTGGCACAGGCTGCTTGAAAATCTGCCCTCTCTCAGTTGTGTCGTCTTTTTGCCCGGCCATTCAATCACCTTTCATAACAATTTCTCCAGTTAGCTTTATATTTCTAATTAGGGCGAAGCTGGTTTTCGGCATTAGGCGTGCCCTCTCCAATCCGCCCTTGGGCAGCTTCCAGGAGCTCCCGCATTTCCGAATTCCCCTTATTTATCGCCATCTCAAGCGCGCTCATGCCGTACCTGTTCCCCATGGATGCGTCCGCCCCGGCTTCGAGCAGCGCTTTCGCGGCCTCCAGCTGACCTTCTTGCACGGCCTGATGGAGCGCGGTTTGCTTGAATTCGTTACTCGCGTCCACATCCGCCCCGTTTCCTGCGAGCAGTTCCACCATTCCAGCGTGGCCCCTGTGCGCGGCGTTCATGAGCGGCGTCTGCCCGTAACTCTGGGGGATGTTCACGCTGGGCTTGAACTCCACGTCTTTGCCTGCCAATTCCTTT
>JBAZLI010000094.1 GCA_041650355.1 Candidatus Micrarchaeia archaeon
GAGCACGCCGGTTTCCATCGCGTATTTCAGCCTTAGCGCGGAAAACGCGTACTCCTTGGTCACGAGGTTGAGCGGGTGGGTGACGCACTCGTATTCTATCGTGTCGGTTATTATGAATTCCAGGTTGAATTTGCGGGCCATGAATTCGAGCGAGTCGGCCATGCACGAGTCCGCGAGAGATATGAGGGCGCTCGAGTCGCAGAGTATTTCCTTTCGCATTTTCATCCCTCGAGAAGCCTTCTGAGCGCGGCCATGCGGTCCTTCAGCCCGCGCTCCTCGCGTATCCTGTCGAACATCATCGTGTGGCCTGCGTAGGAAAGTATTTCCTGCTTTTCTATTCCGGTTATCTCGGAGGCGGTACCGAGGGAGATGCCCTGCGCGTAAAGCGTGGCCGCGACTTTGAGCTTGCCTTTCGTGAGCAAATCCGTGAGGAAGCGCTGGTCCTGGGCCTCTATGCTCTTTATCGAGGAAACGAGCTTCGTGAAATGCTGCTGGAATTCCTCCTCCGTGCACTCCGCCTGGCAATTCGCGAGCTTCTCCAGGTCGGACTGCATGCGGTTCATGTGCTCGTAATACTTTCTTTCCATGAAGCGGGGCTTGCCCAGGATTTTGGAAAGCACGTAGGCGATTACGGCGAGCCAGTAGAACTTTTTGGAATACACGAGGGAAGCTTCGCGCAAGATGGATTCGTTGAGTTTCCTGAGCTTCTTGCCATCTCGTTTTTTGAAGGCGAGGAAAATCTCTTTCATGTATTCATGGGGCTTCATTCGGTGCACCGTCGTGGAAGAATTGGAGGAAAGCTTTATAAACCTTTCATGACTTATCATGACAGAATCATGACACTTGCATGATTCCATCACAACATCCTGTCGTTGCTTGAACGACAAGCGTCATAGAAAACGCCCCAAAGGGGCAGGTGATTTCCGTGACAGACGACGCTAACGAAGACAAAATATTTAAACTTAACCAAGCCAGCCTCCGGGAAGAGGTGCGTGGAGACGTTGCGAGGAACCTGGAAAAGTTCAACGACCCGCTCATACTCGCGGAGATTGCCTACAAGCTCAGGGAAGAGCGCGAGAACACCAACAGGATACTGAAGACCCTGCTGGAGAAGATAGAGTCGCTCGAAAGGAAGCTGGAAAGGCTTGAGGGCAGGAAGGAAGCTCCGATGCTTCCGGAGGTAGACGAGGCGATTGTGAATTTCCTGAAGGAAGGGCCGAAGGCTGCGGAAGACGTGCAGAAGAAGCTCGGCTACAAGGGAAGGAACGCCGCCTCGGCGAGGCTGAACAGACTCCACGGCTGTGGGGTCGTTGTCAAGAGACAAGTAGGGAAAAAAGTTTTCTTCTCGCTTGCATAGGCAGATGAGTGAACTGCCTTTGAGCCGCCGCAAGGCGGATGAGCAAGGCGACAATGCGCCGGCACAAAATTTATGAAATTTTGTGCGCGTTTGTAAATGAGAACCGCGTTCGAATTTACAAACACAACAGGGCGCGAGGGGAAAACGGGCGATTGGCCGCAGGGCCCGATGCATCCTATCCCCAGATACGTGCATCACGCTTACGCATAGGGGACCAGAAACCTCCCACCCAATTTTACTCTGGTCCATATGTGTAGATTTCCCCGGGGGCACTAATTACCCACCTCGCTCCCGGGATTATTTTCCCGTTCCCGATTCGCCTAACCGCGAATGGGCCGCAAATCTAGACCGATTTGCCGGTTCCCCTTCCTACTCACTATTCCCTCATGTCTCACAAATATCAAAAGAATCGGGAAACGGGCCTTGGCTGAACGGGGCTCGGCTTCTCTTCATTCACAAATCGCCATTTCATGCGGCGTTCATGCTGAAAAGGGCGTTGCGCGCAAGCGTGGCGCCCTTTCCCTCACTTCAGACAATTAAGATTTTACGAAACAGATTCAACCTAATTTATTGGTTCGAACAAGCAGTTTCAGCAAAATTAGTTACGGACCCCAACACTTATTAAGTATTTATTACGTAGTATTAGATAGGTTTCGGTGAATAGAATGGCAAAACCAATTGAGTATGTTATTGAATTAAGCCCGAACGAGGCAGAGCGGTTTCTGGAGGACTGGGTGAATAAGAAGCCTAACCCAGCCAGGGATGCAACAATAGCGAGAGCCAAAAAACTCAACATTGAGGTTAGGTAGGTGTTCCTCTGCCTGCGAAATACACATCTGATGAGGTTTACGTATCTATTTTGAAAGAGGAGCACGCCGCTTCAATCGCTAACTTTTCCTGTGATGACGAAGAACTCAATGAGTATCTGAAAAAGGACGCCTTAGCCTATCAAAAGCTTCATTTGGGCGTCACCTATATTCTTTTTACAAAGGCAGCCAATAAACCAATTTCTTATATGACTCTGGCGATGGGTTCGCTCAAAATACCTGATAAATGCGAGTTCACGCTGCGGGGTAAAAAACTGGGGGATTATGCGAAAATGTTTCCCCAGCAATTTCCTGCCCTTCTAATCGGCAAACTCGCAACTGATAGGAACGAGGAGGGTAAGGGGGCGGCGAGTCTCCTTTTAGACTATGCCGCTAAAATAGCCATAGCTGCAAGGCAACAATTCGGCTGCTCGCACCTTATCGCTCACGCCAAGGCAACTCAGAAAATCGTGGACTGGTATAAGAGAAGGGGGTTGGTAACTTACGTTGAAGATTTGACTAAGCGGGATAGTATCCCGATGTATTTTGAGCTGCCGTAAAGGCGTCATTGCGGTCTCTTTCACGTAACAACTGAGACTGGAGGGTTTAATAGGTGGGAGATTGTCTTCCAGAGCCATAAAAGAGCTAAACTGAATCGCTTCCTTTCTTCTCGCCTTTCACGGCGTAATCAGCCATCCCTGCCTTCCACCAGTTCGGATAGGTTTCCTGGATTTGCTCCTCAACTGTTTTGGAGTATTTCAGGGCTTCCTTCACATGGGAGCGGGATATGAACTGGGATTTGTCCGCGACCGCGAAATCCCCCGCGAGTTTTATCACTCCGCTCAGCCCTCTGAGCCTAAGCGTGAGCCCCGAGGAGCTGTCTATCTCTTTCGCCCAGCGCTTGGCTTCCTTAAGAATTTCATCAACCGCGCTTCTGTCCGCGTGGGGTATCTTCC
>JBAZLI010000095.1 GCA_041650355.1 Candidatus Micrarchaeia archaeon
GAGCATGGTGGCAAGGGAACCGTAAGAAGCCTGTCGTCCTTTCGTTTTCCCATGCAGGACGATCCACAACGGGGCATCGGGCGCATCGCGTCCAGGATGGGCACTGAGCCACTCGAGCAGGTAGGGGGTAGATATTATAACCAGCACGGGGCGGTGGCCTGTTTTGCCGAAAAACTGGAGCCGTGTGCCCAATTTCTCGAACACCACATCCTTGATGCGCAGGGTTCCGACCTCCCCTATCCTCCCCCCAGCTTCCCATAGGACAGCAACTAAGGCACGGTCGCGGGGGTGGCGCGCGGCCCGAATCAGCGCAAGGGCATCCTGCTCGGACAGAACCGGCTCCTCGCGTCGCCTAATCTTCCGGCGCTCGGATTTGATATACTTGGCGTCCTTTCCGAGCCATGTGAGGAAAGAGCGCAGGATGATTCTGAACGTCCAACGGGACCAGGGGGCGTAATGCGAACCTTCGAGCCAGCGCAGGAACCCGATTATGTCCGGCTGGGCGGCCCGCTCGAATCCACATGGGAGATGCTCGCGCACGATTCGGAGCGTTGCGGCAATCTTCGACATCCGAAACTCGGAGAGGCTATCGATAGCGAATCTATGGTCCAGGTACCGGCGCACGAGCGCGGCGTCCTCGACCGGCATTCTTTGCAGCGCTATCTCCTTGGTCCTCTGCAACAGGACCGCATTGTATATCGGCATTTTAGGCTCAAACTCCCTGGGATAACAGGGCGGCTTTGAACTGCCAACACGAAGCCCCCGGAGGGCTTCATCGCGGTAGTCCAAGTCCGCCCGGAATTTTTGCCAGCGTGACCTAGGATTTCTTGGTGAGTGATTCCTTTTCTTTCTGGAGCTGCAGTTCCACGAGTTCGTCCTTTTTAGCAGAACCCCACAAGAAGGCGGCGATAAGGACGAAGACTGCGCCGACGCCCATAAGCAGGACCGCCGCCCCAGACATGACCTCTTGGGTGGCGGCAACCCCGACAGCCTGCGCACTTCGGAACTGCATCAGTGCATCCCCTAAGATGAGAACCCCGAGACCCCCCGAGGCGAGCGCGCACACTTTCTTTATCCCGACAACAAAGCTCATTCTTACTTCCCTCCCTGTTCCTTCTTTTTCATTGTGTCATAATCCCGGCCCAGCTTCTCAACCTCAGCTTGAAGCTTCTCCACAGTAGGCAGGATGTCCGATTTCTTCACATACTCGTTATTGGCAGCTTTCGCCTCGTTTTCAAAGACCCACGATACGAAGTCATTTAGCTCCTGCAAGGAACCATACCCCACGTGAATAATCTTGCGCTTTTTATCTAGGATGGCGTGCAGGCGCGTTCCTGTCTCCACACCCTCGAACGACAATGCGATGGCCAAGTCCTTATTGAGAATGAGCCGGACCTGGTTTGTGGTCATCTGAACCGAGCCTTTTTCAGAGACCATGAGTCCTCTATTCAGGACGGATTTCATATCGTTTTTTTGCGATTCCACGGGGGAACAGTGCATCAAAATTCTTTTAAATGTGTTGGATTTAGATATAAAATGCATCTAAAACGTGGAAAGGATTATAAACCTTCTCTTTTATATACAAAACACATTCAAAAAATGAATATACAAAGAATGTAAAAAGGAGGGTTTGAGATGGCAGAAACGGAAAAGGTGCAACTACCGGCCCGGAGCGACCAGAGAGACAAGCTCGGTTCCAAGGATTTCCGGGGCAAGGTCCAAAGGATTTTCAACTTGCCATACCCGCCAGACAGCCACCCCGACTTATTGGACGTTTTCATCTCTGACATCGAGCGCAGATACGAGGAACTCGAAAAGAGGGGGTCTTGATGGACAACATCGAACGGGACTTGAAGCTCATACGGATGGGTTACGAGGCCGGGGCACACGGGATACTGCCCCTTGCGGACCTCGAAGCGGCAGTGCGGGAGCTGTATGCTGGGATAACGGGCGGACAGGCGGTCGGGGCTCAGAATCAGGGAGGAGTCCCGCCTGCCGCCAATGGAGGGGGATTCTGATGGCAGATACCATAGACGGGATGCGTGTCGGGGAAGACGGGACGTTCTATCTCCTCGTGGACGTGGGGCGGTATGGCCTCACCGCGTATGCAGTGGCTGGTTCTGACGAACCTATCTCGTGCAACGGAACCGCTGAAATATCACTTGACTTGGAGAGCGCGAAAAAGCTCCGGGATGCTCTCAACACGTTCATCGATAGTGGGACAACTGCTGGCTCAGCCACAAGTAACGGCTCAACCGGCAGTAACGGCAGTAACGGCTGAAAGGGGGAACACACACGCAAGCGGGAGGTAACGGCTGTAACGGCTGAAACCCCCCGAACCCCCCGGAACATGCGCCCTTCGCGCATGGGCAGAGCGAGGGCTGTAACGTCGGGTATTTTTTCCCGACATGCCCTCGCGTGAACTGACACAAAACTACCGGTATAGCCGTTACCTCCGGTGTGTCACAGCAGAAATTCCAGGTAACGGTTGAGCCGTTACCTTGGTAACGGCAGTAACGGCTGGAATGAAAGATATGGTGGTCATGGATGAGAAAACGGGATGGAACATTCAACTCAATCGGGCGCGAAATCAGGCTCTCGAAAGCAGCGAACGACTTCGCGGGCTCGAACCTGTCCATCATATGCGAGCAGGCAATCCAGGTCCAGATGGGGCGGGCGATGTCGCTCGAAGAATACCAAAACCGGGTCCGGGGCAACCTGAACAACCTGAACACATTTCTCGCACCCGCGGAGAAGCGCGCGCTGTCAAAGAGCGAGTTCCAATCCGCGCAGGAGATGCTCGTGAAACTCCGGCAGATGGCCGAGAATCTGGAGGGTAATGCGATATGTCGAAAATGAAGGAAGGGGATGTCTATGGGAACTAAGGAACAGGTAACCGCAAAATTGAAGGGCAGGATGGACGAGGCGAAGCGGACAATATATGTATTTGAAGACCCGCTGAGCCCGGACCGCGAAAAGAAATATAGCGCATTCGAACCGAATCTTCCCGAACTGAGAAGCGGGCAGGTATACACCTTCACGGTCGAGCATGTGGATGCCGGTAACGGCAAGCAATACCACAACCTCTTCCG
>JBAZLI010000096.1 GCA_041650355.1 Candidatus Micrarchaeia archaeon
AGATAAATTACAGCGAAAAGGGCGAGCTCAACCATCTTCCCCTGGGCTCCAACAACGAGCCGCCTTTCAGGCCCCTGATTAAGGTTATAGCTGAAAATGGCTACTCAGGCACCATAATATGCGAAAGCCCGAAAATAGAGATAGACGCGCTGCTGATGCAAAAAGAATACGAAAAATTTGTAATTAAAAAATAGTGGAAAACTGAAAATCAGCCGGACTTGAACTTCTTCCTGGATTCCATCTTGGTCCAGCAGTCCTTGCATATGAACAATTTCCTTATCTTGCTCGCCCTTTTTGCGCTTTTCTTGCAGGACTCGCACATAAGCCTTTTGCAGTAATTGCAGCGGTCGGCTTTCGGGACCATTTTCTTGCATCTTTCACATGTCTGAAGCATCATAAGCACCTTTGAATAGCTGTAGGAAATAAAAAATGGGCGCAACGGTTTTTAACCCTATCACATCAGCCGTTGCGTTCAAGGCTCCGCTCTATGCGCTTGGAACCAGCTGCGTGATGCCGGCCAGGGTGAATCCGAAGAACAGCACAATCAGCACTGCAACAACCCCCGCTATGAGAATCGGTATGACCAACATCGCCACTATTGCCCTGAGGAGGCTTATGCCGTGCACTCTCTTAGCGCCCAGTATGATGTTGATAAGGCCAATCAGGCCGAATATCCAGCCGATGCACGGAATCCAGCTGAGCAGCAGGCTTGGCGTGGAACCGTAAATCATAACCTGGACCGTCTTCAGGAAGTCAGCCTTCCCCCCGACCAGCTTGAGCAGGATGTGCATTATGCCGAATCCGATGTAACTGAAGACTACGCTCAGCAAGCGCACTCCAATCACGGTTGCAATTGAAATAACAAGTCCGAATCCCGCGGCGACTGCGCTTTCTCCGCTTGCAATGCCGATGACCGGCCCTAAAAACTGCATTGCGATGTAGAACGGAATCGTCATCAAGACAGTTACGAGCAGGTAAATGAACGAATCCGCATACCCTTTGTCTCTAGTCAGCGTGTCAAAACGCCCCTCCGGTATAAGAAGAATGTTGTCCTTCATTTTCGTAATCAGCGCGGCAATTTCCACTTTATCACCGAACTGATGAACTGGAAATAAAATTATAAATCAGTCTTTTTTGGCCTTTAGCTTCATCTTCCTTCCGTCTATTTCGAAAACCTTGGCTTTCTCCTCGTCCAGGGCACCGTACCCTACGCTCTTCGCGTTGGTCTCTTTTGCCAGCGCAGCCTCGTATTTCTTCACTATGGCCTCCAGCTCCTTTTCCGCGTCCACTTCAAGCGCTATTTTGTCCTTTTCCACCAGCTCAAGCTCCTTCCTGAGCTGCTGCACCCTTCTCTTCACGTCGTTGTAAACGCCTTCCTCGTACAGCTCCTGCTCGAGCTTCTTGCTCACGAACACCGTGCCGCCCTCGAAATCCTGGCCCTCGTACTCGCCCTCGGGCTCCTTCTCCACTGCGATGGCTTCCTTCGCGTTGAGCATCCTCTTCAGCACTTCGGAAAGCTCCTCCACTGTGGATTTCACCTCGTTGGAGGGCGCCTTCACGAGGATTTCACGCACAGGCCACCTCAGCTTTATCCCTGTCCGCTGCCTCGCCTCCAGGGCGCACGATATGATTTGCGAAACGAGCGCCATCCTTTTCTCGAGCGCGGTGTTCATCTCGGCTTCCCTATGCGTCCTGAGCTCCACAAGGGCTATGCTTTCCGCCTCTTCGTGCTTCCTGAAGAAGCGCTGGTACACGTAATCGCTTATGAAAGGCGAGACAGGCGCGAACGCGCACAGCGCGGCGAGCAGCGAAGTGTAAATCGCGTAGAGCGCACCCTCCGGGTTCTCGCCCTTGTTTATCCTGTCCTTCGCTATCTTCATGTAGAACCTGCTCAAATCGTCCACCAGGAAGCGCCTGAGCGCCCTCACGCCTACGTTGGGCTGGTAGCCCTCGAAGGATTTATGATATTCTTTTAGCATGCTGTTCATCCTTGATATGAGCCACTTATCTTCCACGAAAAGCTCGGCCTGGTCTATCCTGGCTTTGGGATAAAATCTTTCCAGGAACACTCCCATATTCGCCAGTATGTCCAGGTCGCTGTGGGCCTCCTTCAGCTCGTTCCAGTTGAACCTGAGCTCCTCCCATATGGTGTTGCCCATACCCCAGAGCCTGAAGCTGTCGGCGCCGTACTTGCTGAGTATCTCCTCTATCGGGACGAAGTTCCCTACGCTCTTGCTCATCTTCTCCCCTTTCTCGTCAACGAAGAACCCGTGCATCATGAGCCTTTTGTACGGAATCCTGTCGTACCTGAGGAGCCCTGAGCCCAGGAGCGAGTAGAACCACCCTCTTATCTGGTCCTGGCCTTCCAGGATAAGCTCAGTCCTTTCTCCGAAAGCCTTGGCGTCCTTTTCGTCCATGCTCGCCCATACCGCGTTTCCGGAGTCGAACCACACGTCGAGCACGTCGCTCACCCTGTTCATCTCGTTCCCGCACTTGCAGGGCATGCGCACCTCGTCTATGTTCGGCCTGTGCAAATCCTTCAGCCCCTTCCCCTTGTCCGGAAGCTCGTCCCTTGAGCCGATAACCCTGATTTCGGAGCATTTTCCGCACTTCCATATCGGAAGCGGGATTCCCCAGTAGCGCTGCCTGCTTATGCACCAGTCCGGAGCCTGGGAAACGAATTCCAGGAACCTGTCCTTCGCGAAAGCCGGATACCATTCAACCGTCTCTATTTCCGTAGCCATGCGCTCCTTTAACTTTGAAATCGTGATGAACCACTGGTCTGTCGCCCTGAATATGAGAGGCGTCTTGCACCTCCAGCAGTGCGGGTAGCGGTGCTTTATCCTCTCCTCGTGGATGAGCGCCCCCTTCTCCTTCAGCATCTTTATTATGTCGCTGTTGGCTTCGCGCACGTTTTTTCCCGCGTACTTGCCCGCCTCGGCAGTGTAGTTCCCGGCTCCGTCCACAGGGCTGAAAACCTCTATCCCGAACCTTTTGCCCACTACGAAGTCCTCCTGCCCGTGGCCAG
>JBAZLI010000097.1 GCA_041650355.1 Candidatus Micrarchaeia archaeon
ACTGCAGAAATGACTACAGATAGAATATCTGGTGCATATGCATTTTATCAGGCTTTAAGTAAATGGACGCATAAAGCAGCAAATGCCGAAGCAGACAGGATTGCTGCTGAGAAAGGCCTGGACGAAAATCAGAAATTAGTTTTGAAGGGGCAGATCAGAAAAGCGCTGGTTCGCTCAATTTTTCCTGAGCGCAAAGCTCCATTCAAATACGAATTTGAACAAGGTAAAGTCATTCACTTTGATTCTTATCCTGAACGCCTAATCGGCTTGCTTCTGCACAAATATGGCGTGGTAGAGTCTTTTGAAGAACTTGGCAACCTCCATGTAAAAACAAACGGCAGAAAACAGCACAGTTTGGATTTCTTGGTTGGCAGGAGATTCATTGAGTTTCATCCACTAAACATGAGGGATAAAATAGCCAGAAGAACGATACAAGATGTCTGTGATTTGAAGGAGCGAAGCATCACAGATCTCGCTTTCAGCAAAGAGAACGGCTTCTCAATGCTGTTCATCTGGGAATTGGATCAGTTCTATTCCGTTGTTCTGCAAGACCAGGAAATAAAGATGATGCTAAAAGAGGATTACAGAAGCCTGACTTATGAGCAATTCAGAGCGGATTTGAATGAAGCGTACCAAAAATCCATTCAATATGATGTTTTGCATCCTAAAGAAAAGAAAAAGCGAAAAAATAATCTTAGTTGTAAAAAATAAACTTGCTCCCGCCGGGATTCGAACCCGGGTCCGCGGAGTGAGAGTCCGCTATCCTTGACCGGGCTAGACTACGGGAGCTAATTGTTTCTGAAGCGCCGGTAGAATTAATCCGCCTAAACACTATTTAAATCTTGGTGAGCGCACGGCAAACCCGAACGCGGCGAGCAACGCGAAAACGGGCATGCAGCATCCGTAATCCTGCCCGACCATCGTCCCGGACGTCTCCTCGCACCTCTCCCTAAGGATTGCGCACTCCCCCGTCGCGTTCTCATAATAGGCAAAAGAGAAGTTCTCCCCCTCCACGCAGGCCCCGGAGGAGTAGTTCCCCCCGGCATCCATGCACGAGCTCTCGCTGCACAGCTCGTCCATCCTGATGCAGTTGGCCCCTATATAAGAAAAGGAAAATGAGAATAAAAGAAGAAAAGAAAAAATAAAAAATCTCAAGCGCGCACCTACGGCATCGTGAAAGTCGTAACGGTCCAGTCGTTGCTCGGGTCGTCGGAGTTCGCCTGCTCCGCGGTGAAGGTGTGGGTGAACACCTCCGGTGTCCCCTCGTTCTTCGAAACCCTTACCGTTACCGGGACGCTGGATGTAACGCCGTGCGTGGAGTAATACCTCACCTTAACCGTCCACTCGCCAGGAGTTGCCGTCTCCATGGTGAAAGTTTCCGGCCCGAAGCCGTTGGTATCATCAAGGTCCAGGTTCCCGCCGGGTATGCCGCCGAGGCTCCTGTAATATGCCTCGTTCCCGCCCGGGTCGAACACGTGCATGTCCACGTCGTTCCCGTCCGTGTCCCATGTGAGCGTTATCGTCAAATCCCTGGCCGGGATGTTCGCGTTCACGTTGAACGTGCTGCTGCTCCCAACCTGGCTTCCGGATGTGTCCTCCACAACAACCTGTATGTTGTTGCTTCCGGAGTTCAGCACAAGGTCGGTCGTGAATTCCCATTCGCCGGGCTGGCAGTCCCCGTATGTGCACGGGGTGGGCGTCACCTGCTGCCGGTTCCCGTTGTGCACAACGAACACGTTCCCGCCGAAGGTGCTCGCGTCCGCTCCCGCCGGGTTCGTCACCCTTCCGGCAACGGTCTGCACCCTCTGGTCCGTGGTCCCTCCGTTGTCCGTCACGGTCCCAGAGCGGTCCGTCAAATGAGTAACGGACGCCCCTCCCCCTAAATCAGTAAGGCCGCAGCTGCTCACCAGCAAAACAGCCAATATCACTGCAACTACGCTGTTTGGTTCCATACATACACCCGTGTCTTGGTTTGAAGATTAGGAATATAAACCTATCCGGCTTCCCAATCAATTTAAACCCTCCCGTGGTGAATTCCCACCATGCGCAAGCTGATGGCGGTGAACTTCATAATCGCATTCTTCGCCTCATCGCTCGCCATGGCGCTCCCCTTATATCTATTGCAGAAAGGGGTGGACGTGCGGGAGATAGGCCTCATAATCTCCGTGACCCCGCTGGTTTTCCTTGTCCTCAGGTCCATGGCCTCGGCCGCCGCGGAAGTCATGGGCACCAGGCCGTTCTTCCTAGCCAGCTCCGCGTCGCAGGCCCTCGCCTCGCTCACATTCCTAGTCGCATCCACGCCTCTCGGTTTCGCGCTCGGTAAACTGCTGGACGGCTCGGCGCAGTCCTTTTTCTGGGCGGTGAACCGCACCAAGGTGGTGGAAAGGGAGGCGTACAAGGAGATGAGCCTCGCGAAGCTCCTCGCAATACGGATGCTCGCCTCCACAATAGGGATAGGCCTGGCCGGCGTACTCATATCCTATTCCTTCGAATCCTTCTTCCAGCTCCTCGCCCTCGGCGGCATATTCTCGTTCATAATCTCCATATTCTTCTGGAAGGGGAAGGGCCAGCAGGAAAGGATAGACCCGAACCAGATGCTTGATTTCAAAAGCAAGAGCCGCCTCTTCCGCGAGACCTCCTTCTCCATCTTCTTCTTCCTCGCCGCGTTCGCCATCTTCTTCTCCTTCCTGCTCCCGGTCTACCTGCGCGAGGAGATGTCAATGCCCTACGAGGGCATAGGCGCGCTCGTGATGTTCTTTTACCTCGCGATGGCGGTCGGCAGCTATTCCGCGATAGAGTTCGGGCTGGATGAGAGGGTGCTCCTCTTTTTCCAGGACCTCACCATCCCGCTCCTCCTGCTCATCCCATTCGCGCAGCCGTATATCTTCCCGCTTCTGATGATGGTGGGCTTCGGGTTCGGCGTCTGCTACGCGATGCAGGAGAAGATGGTCGTTATAGCCACGCAGGGGAGCAAATCCCTTTCCACCGACTTC
>JBAZLI010000098.1 GCA_041650355.1 Candidatus Micrarchaeia archaeon
AACGGCTTTTGGAAGCGCTTCACTACTTCAAGTGCAGCCCGAAACTCCGCAATTGAGAAATTGTTTCCCTGGTATGGTTTGCTTCTGCAGAATTTGCATCCCACATTCCGATTCTTTAGCGTACAACCATATAGGGTCGTGCTGACGACATCGTTGAACTCAAGCTGGAGTATATCACCTACTTTTTTGCCATCCGAAACCCGTTCCGCGACAAAATCCGGCTGCACCACCAAATCAGCACTCTCGCAGACTGAGTTTATGGCACCAATTCGGATCGTGCTTTCGTCTTTTCCAGAACCTGGTTTGAGGTTGACCGTCCTGCCGCAGCCATTCAAGACAAGCCCCTGGCCAGTGCACACGCTGGCTCTAATCAGCTTCTCTGATCCAAGCGTTTCAGGGTTCAGTCCATGGCGTTGTATCGCCACCTTCATACTCACCCTCTTGGTGAAGTAAATCCCTCGTTGACCTAGTTTCATTCATTTTCACACCTCTTTTTGTTTTTTACATAAGCCCCATTTCTGGAGTATGCGCATAATTCGAGATTTTCCGGAGCTTTCGCTTATGCCAGGATTATCTTTCTGCCCCGCACATCGCTCACGCTAATGAGTATTTTTTCGTTCTTTTTCACTCCGAGATAATCTCTTATCTCCAATGGTAGAACTAGGCGCGCCTTGGAATCAAGCGCGATGAGGTATTGCTCAATGAAGCAAATCCCTCTTTGTGAAGTAAATCCCTCTTTGCCACTTTTTACACCGCAACTATTAACGCTTTCCCACTATTTAATTGTTTGGTTCAACCCATTTATTCTTTATGTGCTGTAGCCCCTCTCACTTAGTTCCCTTCTTATGAAAAAATCTGCATTTTCCAATGCCTTGAGAAGTTTGTCAACATCCTTCTCCCTGAATTCGTCCCCGGTATAATCGGCTGCGTTTTTCATGCCTATGAATCGCAGATATTCTCTCTTAACGTCCTCCTTGGTCTTGGCTCGCACAGGATCCCTTACCTGCACCTTGCTGAAAGTATCTATCGTTTCCTTATGATTGGGGCTTGAACTTTTTATCCCAAGGTCCGCTATGTTCAATGCATCCAGGTATAGAATAAAGGCCTTTATTGCGAGGCTGAACGCCTGGGAATAAAACCCCTGTTCCTTGAGCATCTCAGCCGCCATTTTATCTTCCTTCGCCTTCCTGTAGTAGGCTCTGCATTCTCCCCTATCCACCCTCACTTCAGACATGCATTCACCATAAGCGTATTTTGCCCTCTTCCTTCTTCATCCAGGGATTCTTTTCTGCCCCTGCCGATGAAACTACGGAAACAGAAAGAAGCGCGTTGAATTTTTCGTATACTTCGTTGTGCATCCTGGCTGCCTGCTCCTGCGCCAGGCTCTTGCCCTTCGCATCCCTTGTGATTATCAGCACATCCACATCGCTTTTGCCGCTTTCGTGACCTGTTGCCACCGAACCGATGAGGTAGGCATGCGATGCCACTGCAGTTTCTCCGAATCCGCGCCTCAGCGTCTCCATGAGGTAATCAAGCGGCATCCGAGGCTTTTGGAAGAATTCGCGTAGGGTGAGTATCGCATCGTATGCATAGCTTTGGCGCCTGAGCGACCAGACATAAGAATTCCCCATTTTATTCCTTTCTATTAAGTTCAAATCGCCCAGTTGTCTGAGCGCCTTGTTCACTGCAGGCTGCGAAAATCCCACCCTTTGGGCAAGCTCGTTTTCGCTTACCTGTCTCCCGTCGGTGAGCAGGAAGCCCATTATCTTGACTTTTGCCGGAGAACCCAATATCGCCAACTGCAAATCTGTCCCGAATTTCATAATTAAAGTTATAAGTTTATAATTTATAAAGTTATCATTTAATAGTTTTAATTATAACTAACTCTTCCTACGCTTAATCGCAGCCTTCAGCAAAGCGACAAAGAGCGGCGCAGGCTTTTCCAGCCTGCTCTTGAGCTCCGGGTGCGCCTGGGTCGCAATCCCGAACGAATCCTTCCACTCCACCATTTCCGTAATCTCGTTCTTCGGATGCGTCCCTGAAATGACCAGCCCGGCATCCTTAAGCTTCTGCACGAATTCCGGATTCACTTCATACCTGTGCCTGTGCCTCTCATGAACTGTCCCTTCTCCGTAAGCCTCAAACCCGTGCGTCCCCTCCTTCAGATTCATCTCGTAAGCCCCGAGCCGCATCGTCGCGCCTTTCTTCACAATCTGCTTCTGCTCGGGCAAAATGTCAATGACAGGGTAAGCGGTTTTCTCGTCGAACTCAGTTGAATTCGCATTCTGCATCCCGGCAACGTCCCTCGCATACTCCACAGTCATGAGCTGCATCCCCAGGCATAGGCCCAGATAAGGCACATTGCTCTCCCTCGCGTATCTTATCGCGCTTATTTTCCCCTCTATGCCCCTTTTCCCGAATCCTCCGGGAACGATGATTGCGTCATAGCCGTTGAGCACTTCCTCCGCGCTGCTCTTTTCAATTTTCTCTGCGTCGAGCAAATCGCAGTGCACATGCGCATTCACTTCAGCCCCTGAATGCACGAGCGCCTCGCTCACGCTCACATACGCGTCCCTCACCTTGGTGTATTTGCCCACGAGCGCGACCTTCAATTCGTGCTTGGGCTTCTTTATCCTCTCAATCCTCTTTTTCCAGTCATCCAAATCCGCAGTCCTCCCAGGTTCCAGACCAAGTTTCCTCGCGAGCACAGGGTAGAGCCCCTGCTTCTCGAACGCAAGCGGCAATTCGTAAACAGTTTCCACGCACGGGTCATCAAAAACAGCGTCCTTATCTACATTGCAGAACATCGCGATTTTTTCCTTCGCATCCTCGTTAAGCTCCTCCTGCTCCCTGCACATTATTATCTCGGGCTTTATGCCCATGGAAAGCAAAAGGCGGTTCGCGTGCTGCGTCGGCTTTGTTTTCTGCTCCCCCGGGGAAAGGCTCGGGAGATAGGTGAGCTGGACGAAAACCGCTTTCTTTTCCGTAG
>JBAZLI010000099.1 GCA_041650355.1 Candidatus Micrarchaeia archaeon
GGCGAACCCGCCTTTTCCTATGAATCCGCCCTGCGCGTGCTTCGAAACCTGCCCCTTCTTCACGCAGTAAACATCAACAGCCGCATTCCCGTTCTTCCACGCGTTCGAGAAGCACGCCGCAAACTGCGCAGCCTCCAGCCTCTCTCCGTCTCCCGCACCAGCCCCGCCCTTCATTACGCACGCCGCCCCGCCCTGTATGTCAGCATGGAAGAACAAATCCCCCTCCTCCAAATACGTTTTGTAAATCAAGTCGTTCTGGTCCGCGCTCCTTCCCCCCACAACCAGCTTCCCTTCGCTAGTGAAGAAATAATGGAATTTCTCGTACCACTCCTTTTTCCGCGCGATTTTCGTCTCCTCATTCTTTTTCCTTTCCGCGGCAGCCTCCTCTTTCCCAGCCTTCTCAATCTCTTTTTTGGTTTCCTCCATCGCCCTTTCCACTCCCTTCATCTTCTCCCGCGCCTCCTTCGCCTCCTCGTAATAAGCAGCGGCGTTCTCGTGCACGGATTTTCCCAGCCCAAGCCTGATTTTCATCCAGTCAACCCAAAAATCCGCGCTTCCACGCGGCGCTCTTCACGTCCTCGGCAATCTGCGCGCTCTTCCCCTTCAGGTAATTCGCGTATATGCGCGACGTTATTTCCTCACATCCATCATCGCTCTCGCATCCTGCGCGCTCCAGCACCGCCCCAACTCCCCCCCTGATTATTTTCGGCATCCTCTCCAAATTCTTTTTGTTCAAATATTCCCCAGCATCCTTCAAATCCTCGTCCAATTTGGCGTAAAGCCCGTGCAGCTCATCCCACTCCTTCCCGCTGAGCGCGGAAAGCCCCAGCAGTTCAGGCGGAATCCCGATTGAATATAATGCCGCGCAGAATTTTATGGCCCTCGGGAGCTTCATCTTCGCGACCGAGCGTGAATACCCGAACAGTCCCACATGCAGTTTCCTCGCCCTCCGGTTCGGCACGAACGCCGCAATCCCGTTTATCAAATCCGCCGCGCTCTCCACCTGCTTCTGGTACTCAACTCTTATTTTTTCCGCGAGCGCAATAGCCCTATTTTCATCTATCTGCAAAGGCCCCTTCCGTCCCATGTGGTTGACCAAATCAACCGCGTTCACGACGTCCCTGAACGGATGGTCGTACTTGAAGGAAGACTGCACAGTGAACGTCTGCACGCTCGGGTACTCCTCGCAGCAGTTGCTTACGTTGTCAGGCCTGAAATTGCCTCTGAAAGGCGCTCCGCCCACCCCGATTATGGGCAATATCCGCACTCCCGTCCTCTCCTCGCACCCGTGCAATTCCTGGAGCGCGACCTTCGCAAGCAGGACCGCGCTCGCGGCTCCATAGTTGAGCGCAGGGTCGCTCCTTGCAATGAACACTCTCTGGCTTTCGGCATCCTTCCCTTCCAGGTACCTCTCCACTATCCTGCCGCTCCTGCGCACCGAATCGAAGTCCTCGAACAGCGGTATCACGTTTATGCACTCAGGCGCGAAATCCCCTGCCCATTCCTTCACCCACATCCCACCCTCGCCCATCTCCCCGAGGAGCACGTCCCTCTGCCCCACCACCACTTTCTCGTAATAATCCTTCACCCGCTCCATTTCCGCGTGCGAAGTGGTCATCGGCAGTATCACTTCGAAAACCGGCGCGATTTCCGAGCCCGCGGCCCTCGCAGCGTCGAACGCCCGCGGAATCCCGTGCAGCGTTTCAAAAAGTATTTTTCCCTGCCCCTTCTCCACAGAAGGGTTCGGGACCCTGTACGTGAGCCTGAAGTCCCTCCCCAGCCTGTTTTCAGCGAAAAAATCCGGATATTTGCCCAGGAGCTTCTCAACCACCTGGTTGTCCGCCTCCTTCCCCTCCCCGTCCCACATCTGCTCCCCGCACCTGAGCTGGGAGAACGCGAAATACGCTTCCCGCACCTCGGACTCGCCGCTCAGCACTTCCGAATCAGAGAAGAACGGAACTGAAACGTTGTCCGGATGCTGGGTGCTCATGCACCTTGGAACATCAGCCATGTTTGCGTTTCTCGGCAAAAATTAATATTCCGTCCGATTCGGAGAAAAAATCAGGTTTATAAAGCAATTCGGCGAAGCAACTTTCATGTCCCTCCAATCCATTCTTGAGGAGATACAAGGCACTTTGAGCAGCATCGCGCCCGCGCTTTCCGTGATTCTCATAATACTGAGCGGCATGCTTTACGCCTTCGCGCAGATGCAGCCTGCAGAAATGCGCGGCAAGTACACCACGTACGCGATAAGCATGTTCCTGGGCGGAGTGATAATAGCGGCCATCACAGTGGCAGCCCCGATGATAGCCCAGAAGTCCCAGGGAATCCTGATACCTTAATACTCTAATCCGCCCTTTGGCGGCCCGTGAACCTATGGCAGAACTTCTTGCGGGCTGGCAGGGAATTGCCGGCACCGTGATAATAATCTCAATAATACTTTCCGGCATCGCGCTGGGCCTAGGCCGCGCCTTCTCCACCAAGCGCCTCGAGCGCTTCGGCGCCGACGAACTTCTGCAGTCCATCCTCAACGCCGCGATACTCGGCTTCGCGATAGTGCTGTCCACGATGGCGCTCCAGGTGGGCTCCGAACTCGCACCCCAGACCAACATAACCTGCGCGGCCAATTCCACACCTGCGGATTACGCGCTGTGCGGCATAAACGCCACCCAGCAGTCCTCGTTCCACCTCACCCAGCAGCTCGTGCGCACCCAGAACGTCTTGGCCTATTACCAGAGCCTTTCCCTCCACTTCGGCAATTTCTCCATCCAGCCCCTGGCCAACCTGGGCAGCGTTTCGACCCAGCTTTCCAATTCCATGTATTCGCTCCAGTTCTCGTCATTCGCGTCCTCAATCAACGCCCAGTTCCTCGCATTCGTCTCGTCCAGCTGGTTCGGCGTGATATTCGCCTCTGGCCTGGTGCTCCGCAGCTTCTTCCTTTCCCGCAAATTCGGGGCGTTCCTCATAGCCGCGGCATTCTC
>JBAZLI010000100.1 GCA_041650355.1 Candidatus Micrarchaeia archaeon
TTCCCCTGGCCCCAGGAAAGCGTGGAAGAAGAAATCTATGCCCTCGGTGAGCCCCTCGGTGATGAAAACATCATCGGGCGCGCATCCGTCGAGCCTTGCCGCAACTTCCCTGAGTCCCGGGTCCCCTGGGGAAGGCGCGTAGCCGGTGTATTTTTCGTCCAGCGCCTGCTTCACAGCTGCGGTGAACTTTTCCGGCGGGCTGAATCCGTACACCGCCGGGTCCCCGATGTTGAGATAAATCATTTTCGTTCCGGAAGCCTCGAGCTTCTTGGCCTCCATTATTATGTCCCTTATTGGATAGCTCACGTGCCTCATCCTGTCTGCAGGCCTTAGGTATTTTTTGTCCATAAGAATCCCCCTGGAGCAGCGCGAATGCTGGTTCTGCGAAACAAATTCAATTGCAGGAGAAACGTTTTAATACCAGCACACAGATAGGTAAATGCAGCTGTTTTTCGGTTTCCGAGGGCAGCTATTTCTCTTAGTTTCCTGAGTTTCGCGATGATGGTTCGACATCGTTGGCGATAATTCAGGATAATGCGTCGTAACCTATGTTATGGCGAGCGATGAAAATAAGAGGTGGGAAAATGAAGACTACAATCACTTTGATAAAAGCGGATATTGGGGGCTTCACAGGCCATTCGGACGTGCACCCTCGCCTCATCGAGAGCGCCCAGAAAAGCCTTGAAGCAGGCAAGAAGAAGGGCATAATCCTGGACTATTACGTGGGCAAGGTCGGGGATGACCTCCAGCTCCTCATGAGCCACGACAAGGGAGTGGACAACAAGGACGTGCACGCGCTAGCGTGGGACACGTTCGTGAGCGGAACCGCAATCGCGAAGGAGCTCAAGCTCTACGGAGCCGGGCAGGATTTGCTCGCGGACGCGTTCAGCGGGAACGTGAAGGGCCTTGGCCCAGGATGCGCCGAACTGGAATTCGAGGAAAGGAAAAGCGAGCCCATAATCGCGTTCATGATGGACAAGACGGACCCGGGCGCGTTCAATCTCCCGATATACAAGATGTTCGCGGACCCGTTCAACACCGTGGGGCTCATAATAGACCCTAACATGGTGAACGGCTTCACGTTCGAAGTGTGGGACATATACGAGAACAAGAAGGTACTGCTGAATGCTCCGGAGGAGCTTTACGCGCTCCTCGCGCTGATAGGGACCAAGAGCAAGTACATAATCAAGAGGGTTTACCCGCGCGCGGGCAACAAAGTGCCCGAGAACGAGGCTGTCGCCGCGATAAGCACAGACAAGCTGTTCCTGATTGCCGGCGATTACGTGGGAAAAGACGACCCGGTGGCGCTCGTGCGCTGCCAATCCGGGCTCCCTTCCCAAGGAGAGATTCTCGAGCCGTTCGCGTTCCCCCACTTGGTTGCAGGATGGATGCGCGGCTCGCACAACGGGCCTATACTCCCGGTGGGGATGAAGGATTCCATGACCTCAAGGTTCGACGGCCCGACCCGCGTGGTGGGGCTCGGCTTCCAGGTAGCGAACGGAAAACTCGTGGGCCCTGTGGATTTGCTCGGCGACATCGCGTTCGACAACGCGAGGAGAAAGGCGCTCAAAATCGCGGATTACATGCGCAGGCACGGCCCGTTCGAGCCCCACAGGCTCTCCGAGCACGAGATGGAATACACATCCATGCCGAAAGTGATGGAAAAACTCAGGAACAGGTTCGCGAAAATAGAAAAATAGCCGGGGCAGGGCTATTCCAGGAGCCCGGCAATCGCCTTTCCTATTTTCCCTTTTTGCTTTTCTATCTCCTTTTCCCATGCCCCTGAAACGGTAACTTTTCTGCACAGGCGCGCCTTTTTCAGCTCCACAACCTCGCTTATTGCGCTTTCCTCCAAATTCGTGCCCATAATTTTGTTTATCTCCGCAGGTTCGGCATCCTCTATGAATTTTCCCTGCTTTATGAGCTCCGCAACCAGCTTCCCGGATTTTTCATGAGCTTCCCTGAAAGGCATCCCGCCCATCGCGAGCAAATCCGCTATTTCCGTAGCGTTCGCATAGCCCCTCTTTATCTCATACGCCATTTTCTTCTCGTCAAACTCGAGCGTGGGCGCCAAATCCGCGAGTATGGCAAGGCTCTGCTTCGCCGTATCCAGCGCACTCATCACAGCGAACTTGCTCTCCTGCGTGTCCGAGTTATAGCCGTTAATCAGCCCCTTCTGCACAGTGAGTATGTGCACCAGGCTTCCGTACACGCGGCCGCATCTCCCGCGCATCAGCTCAAGAATGTCCGCGTTCTTCTTGTTCGGCATTATGGAGCTCCCGGTGGCGTACTCATCACCTATCTTAATCATGCCCATCTCGGAGAACCAAATTCCCTCCTCTGCAAACCGCGAAATGCGGGCCATAACCTGGGAAAGCGCGAACGCTATTTCCGCCTCAAGCTCGCCTCTCGAGCCCACTGCATCCATCTCGTTCTCCATCACCGATTCAAAGCCCAGCAGTTCAGCAGTTCTTTTCCGGTCTATGCTCCAGCGCGTCCCGCTCACCGCGCACGCGCCCAGCGGGCACCTATTAGTTTTCTTGTACGCGTCGAAAACGCGCTCCAAATCCCGCGAAAATGCCTGCACATAAGCCTCGCACCAGAACGAGGTCATCACCGGCTGGGCGACGCGCGTGTGCGTGTACGCAGGCATCGGAACGTCCTTTTTCGCGAGCTGCGCGAACGCCTTCTGCACCTTCACGATGAGCGCCGCGACCTCCAGAAGCTCATCCCTCAAATAGAGCTTCGTGTCCACCGCGACCTGGTCGTTTCTCGAGCGCGCGGTGTGCATCTTCTTTCCCAGAGGGGTAATTTCAGTCACTTTCGCCTCCACGTTCATGTGCACGTCCTCCAGCTCCTTTTTGAGCCTGAATTTTCCCTCTTCGTGCAGTTCGAGCACCTTCGCG
>JBAZLI010000101.1 GCA_041650355.1 Candidatus Micrarchaeia archaeon
GTTCCTCATAGCCGCGGCATTCTCGCTCATAATATTCTACCCGCTCATGCTGATGGCGTTCCAGCCGCCCCTGCCACAGCTCAGCCAGGCCAATTCCACCATTTCCGGATTCCTTTCCAACCCTGCCTACAAGACCGTGCCCATAATTGATTTGAACAACAACAACGCCATAGGGGCCAAGCTGTACAACATGAGCTTCGGAGCCGGGCCAGACTTCACCGGCGACCTCACGCTCCTCAGCCAGGAAGTTACAGACGCATCCGCATCCCTTTTCTTCTATTCCGTAATCGTGCCTGTGCTCGCATTCCTGGCCACGCTGGTGCTCGTAAAGGAGCTTTCCTCGTCCTTCGGCGGCGAAATATTGACCGAAGTTTCCAAGCTGTGAAAGGTGAAAACATGGTGCTCAACCGCGCGATGACAATCGCGTCCCTGCTCGGCGGCGTGCTCGCCCTGGTAGTCTCGCTGGCCCTCGGCTCCTACTTCTCCGCGCTGCTCGCCGCAGCCTTCTTCGCGCTCTCGCTCTTCATCTGGAAATACGGCTACCTCCTCGTGCCCCATCTTACAAAAGCCGCGAATATAGTGGAGGTGCGCGGCAATTACGCAATTCCCGCATCGCGCGATTACGTGGTGAAGAAAACCCAGAGCGGCTACTACGTCACCCGGTTCCTTGAAATCATGCTCTACGAAAGCACGATGGACAAGGGCGAAGGCGAGAAGCGCTCGCTTTTCGAGTCGTTCGAGAAAGCCCTAGGCTCCCTCAAGCACACCATGAAAATCAGCTTCATGCTCTCTTCAGTGGACGTTTCCAAGTACGTTGACGACATAAAGACCAGGCGCAGCGAGGCCGAGGCAAAAAAATCCAAGCTCGCGGGCCAGGGCCCTGACGCGATACGCCTCGACCGCTCCATAACTATGTGGAACCGCCTTCTGGAGCGCATGACCTCCGGTGAACGCCCCATGGAGATAATAGCATACGCGAGCACCACCGCGTTCGGCGCGACCAAGGACGAAGCCGTGATGCGCGCCAAGAGGCAGGCCCAGGAAATCAAGACGATTCTTTCCAGCACGCTTTCCTCAGACGTGCGCGACCTTTCTGACCTGGACATGATACGCTGCTTCGAGTGGGATTATTTCGTGCCAGAAGGCAGGGAAGAGCTCGCGGACGAGGTTTTCTGATGCGTCTCAGCACTCTGATGGGCAGGGACATTGCGAAACGCCTGCTCCTGGTCCATCCGCCCGAGCCCCGCAAGGATCTCCTGCTCTCGGACCCGCAGGATTCCATTTACGTCGGCAAGACCCGCTGGCTCTCGGTCCCTGTGTTCTGGGACTACAAGAAGCTGATAAATCCCCACATTGCAGTAGTAGGGATAACCGGCAGCGGCAAATCCTACCTGGTAAAGACGTTCATAACCCGCTCCTCCCTCATATGGGACACCAACGCCATAATCCTGGACTGGACCGGGGAATACAACAAATGGGTGCACCAGGCGGGCGGGAAAGTGCTCGACCTGAGCGTGGAGCACCTCAACCTCCTGGACCTCGCCGGAATGACCAGCGGCGAGCGCGTGAAGCAAATCATCTCCTCGCTCACCATACTCGCTGATTTGGGCAATTTCCCGGAAGAGCGCGAGGAAATCGAGGCTGCCCTGGAAGCGGTTTACAAAAACAGGAAATGGCCCGTCCTCGCTGATTTGCTGGCAGAGCTGGAAAAGCGCAGCAGCCACAAGGCAGCGCGCATGGTGCGCCGCTTCACAATCCAGGGCAGCGACTTCTTCTCAGGAAGAAGCACGCTCTCGCTTTCCAAGCTCCTCACTTCCGGGCTCGTTTCCATAGACCTGCACAGCCTTCCCAGCGAGGAGCTCCGCTCCCTCGCAGGCCTCACGATACTCCAGTTCATAAAGGAGCGCATGCGCCGCGAGAGCGTGCAGGAGGAGAAAGGCATAAAGCTCCTCGTCGTGCTCGATGAAGCGTGGAAAATCGCGCAGGACGAGCGCAGCGACGTGATAACCATAATACGCGAGGGCCGCAAATACAACTTCGCGCTCATAGTCGCGAGCCAGAATCCCGGCGACATGCACAAGACCATACTGAGCAACGCGGGCACGATGTTCATCCTGCGCCTGGTGCTCAAGGAGTTCAGGCGCTATGTCCAGGAGTCCCTGGGCTACTCGGATTTCATAGATTCCGAAATAAGCAAGTTCGGAGTGGGGGATTCTGCGGTGCACATGATTTTTGCGGAAAGGCAGGCGAAGGCATCCACCTTCCTGCTCCAGAAGATAGACGGCGAGGCGCCTCTATTCACGTTCAAGGTCGCGGGTGAGGGCATGGAAATAGAGATGGAAAGGGAGCAGCTCGTAAAGCTCCTCTACGAGCTCGGCCTGGGGGAGGAGCAGGTGGGCATGGTGCGCTCGGCGTTCGAGAAGGGCGACGGCGTGCTTTCAGGCACGAAAATAATCGAGATGCTCGAGACGTTCGGCTATTCCCGCGCGTCCATCCTCTCGTTCCTGCGCCAGCTCGGCATACCGGAGAAAAGCATAATAGGGATGTTCTCCCTCGCACGCCGCAAGAAGGCGTCGCGCGGCGTGGCCGACATAATTCTGGAGGATTGATTTTATGGAGGAAGCCAAGATAACCCTCAAGGGAAAACTGCTCAGGAACTTCCCCGAGCTGAAGGAGCAGTTCAGGGAGCTCGGCTTCACCTACGTATCGAGCAGCAAAAGCGGGCTCGAGCTCAAGAAAGTTGAAACCTCGGATTTGAAGGACAAGCCCCAGAACGTGTACCGCGCCACATTCTTCAAGGACCGCATGGTTTTTTCCTA
>JBAZLI010000102.1 GCA_041650355.1 Candidatus Micrarchaeia archaeon
AGCTTCAAGAAGCAGAACATGATGCTGAAATGCATAATGGCCTTCCACGACAAGGCGATGCACGCGGTGGACATAGGGGTGCAGCTCAAGAGAATCCAGGGCGTGCCCGCAAGGACTTCCATAGGGAGGATGAAGGAGATAAGCGAGGCCGAGCTCCCGAAATTCAGCGAGCTCATAAAGGAGATAGAATCCGACTTCGCGCAGGTTGCCAAGAAATAGGTGGTTCGCATGAAAGAATACAAGACCATTAACCAAATCGCAGGCCCGCTGGTTTTCGTTGAGGGAGTTAGCGGAGTGAGCTACGGCGAAATAGTGGAAGTTATACTGGGCAGCGGCGAGAGGAAAAAAGGCCAGGTATTGGATGTTAGCGAGAGCATAGCCGTTGTGCAGGTGTTCGGCACCACCGCCGGGATAAGCACCACCCAGAGCTCGGTCAAATTCCTCGGCGAGACCATGCGCGTCGGGCTTTCCACCGACATGCTCGGAAGAGTGTTCACAGGAATGGGCGAGCCCAAGGACAAGGGGCCCAGGATAGTTCCTGAGAAGAAGCTGGACATAAACGGGCTTCCGATAAACCCGTATTCGAGAGCCACTCCCGCGGATTTCATCCAGACCGGAATTTCCACGATAGACGCGATGAACACCCTCGTGAGAGGGCAGAAGCTCCCGATTTTCTCGGTTTCAGGTTTGCCGCACAACCAGCTCGCGGCGCAGATTGCGCGCCAGGCGAAAGTGCGCGGCACAGAAGAGGACTTCGCGGTCGTTTTCGCGGCTGTAGGAATAACGCACGAGGAAGCGTCCTTCTTCATGCGCGACTTCGAAAGGACAGGGGCGCTGGAGAAATCCGCGATATTCCTAAACCTTGCAGACGACCCGAGCGTGGAAAGGATAATCACCCCGAGAATTGCGCTCACGGTCGCGGAATACCTCGCGTTCGAGCACGACATGCACGTTCTAGCGATAATCACGGACATGACCAACTACTGCGAGTCCCTGCGTGAAATCGCAGCAGCGAGGCAGGAAGTGCCTGGAAGGAGAGGATACCCGGGATACATGTACACGGACCTTTCCACAATTTACGAGAGGGCGGGAAGGGTGAAGGGCAAGAAGGGGACCGTAACACAACTTTCAATACTCACGATGCCAGGGGACGACAGGACGCACCCGATTCCGGATTTGACGGGTTACATCACCGAAGGGCAGATAGTGCTCGCAAGGGACCTGCACAGGAAGAACATCTACCCGCCGGTGGACGTGCTTCCCTCGCTTTCCAGGCTGATGAGCCTTGGTATCGGGCCTGAGAAGACCCGCGAGGACCACAAGGGCGTTTCGGACCAGATGTACGCCGCTTACGCGACCGGGAGGGATTTGAGAAGCCTGAGCGCGGTCGTAGGGGAAGAGGCGCTCACCGAAAGCGACAGGAAGTTCCTGCGCTTCGCCGACGAATTCGAGAACAAGTTCGTGAGGCAGGGCCCGTACGAGGACAGGACGATAGAGAGGACCCTGGACCTCGGATGGGAGCTCCTTTCGCTGCTCCCAGAAGAAGAGCTGAAGAGGGTGAAGAAGGAGCACATCGCCAAGTATCTCCATGGAAGGCAGAAAAAAGAAGAGCCGAAGCCGGAGGAGAAATCCCCTTCGAAGGAAAAGAAGTGAATTTGAGCGGATGATGAGATGGCAGAGGAGCCGAACCCAACCAGGATGGAACTGCTGAAGATAAAGGACAGAATCTCCCTTGCCCGGAAGGGCCACAAGCTCCTGAAGCAGAAGCGGGACGCGCTCATTCTCGAATTTTTTAAAATCCTGAAAAAATCAAAGGACATAAGGTCCGAACTGAATCTGCGCATGAAGGACGCATACGCTTCCCTCGCGGTTTCCGAGGCCCACCATTCGGCTTTCGAGCTTGAAGCGGTCGCGCTCTCGAACAGGAGGAAGATGGACGTGGACGTGCAGGTGAAGAACGTGATGGGAGTGAAGATACCCAATATCACCTCATCCATAGAGCACAAGCCCTACCTGGACCGGGGCTACTCGATAATCGGAACCACGGCGATGCTGGAAAAGACCATGGAGCAGTACGAGGACGTGCTGGACATGGCAATCCAGCTTGCTGAAACCGAGATTGCGATAAAGCGGCTCATAGGCGAGATAGAAAAGACCAAGAGAAGGGTGAATTCGCTGGAATTCATAATGATTCCAAGGCTCGAAGGCCAGCAGAAGATGATTTCCTTCAAGCTTGATGAGCTGGAAAGGGACAGCTTCGTTTCCCTGAAAGTGATAAAGAGGAAATTGGATAAGGAAGCAAAGCGCTGATTGAATCAAATCTCAAGGATTTTCGCATTCTCCATTGTTTTGCGCACTATCCCAGTCATATCTATTTTTTCAGCGATTTTATCCACAAAATCAGCATCCGCTCTCGTTTCCGGATTGGGCGCCGCAACGAGCGAGCAGCAATCCTTGTACGGCTTTATTGAAATCCCGTACGTCCCTATTTTTTCCGCAATTCCTATTATCTCGCTCTTGTCCATCCCAACCAGCGGCCTGAACACAGGCATTCCCAGCCCCCTGTTTACCGCATAAATGTTCTCTAATGTCTGGGAGGCCACCTGGCCCAGCGAGTCCCCGCTCACTATGGCGAGCGCATCCTCCTTTTCTGCTATTTCCTGCGCCAGCAAGTAGATGAATTTCCTGAACAGCACCAGTTCGTATTTCGGCGGCATGGAGAGCGTTTTTTTGTAAAATTCCGAATAATCTGCCAAGTATAGTTTCGTTTTCGCGCTCCCGCCCCATTTCGCCAGCTCGGCCGCAAGCTC
>JBAZLI010000103.1 GCA_041650355.1 Candidatus Micrarchaeia archaeon
TATTACGGCCGTAAAGCGCTTTGCGTAACCTAACTTCTGCAGGAGCCTGAAATTATACCTGACGCGCTGAACGGTTGTCTTCATGCGTTTGGCGAGCTCGCGAAAAGATTGGCGTGAATTCCGGTTTAGCTCGATTAATAGCTCTCTTTGGGGGGATGGAACTGTCGAACGAGTAATCGTAGCGTCGTTAAGCGGAAAGAACCCGTACCTGGCGAGCACCAAGTGGGACGCTTTCCAGGAGCTGATTTCTCCGGAAAAAGCACTTCTGAAACTCGATGCCCAGCGCATGAACTCGAGCTGGTTTCTTGCCGAGGCGAATAACAGCAAGTCAAAATCCCCTTTGCAGAGGGCCCCAAACTGGAGGATGGGAGATTGAGAAAGGAAAGAGACTAGCTTCTTTTCAGGAATGTCGCTGCGGAGCTTCACGGCGATGAAATACGAGAAGTTGAGGCCGAGGCTGGCCATGTCGGGCTCAATAGTATAATGGAGCCCCACCGTTTTCTCGACCAACCTGATGCGCGAAGCTACGGTCGAACGCGAGCAGCCGATTCTTTCAGCCATTACCCTGACCGGAACCCTTGAATCCATGCAAAGCTCACGGATCACACGCCTGGAAATAGAATCGAGTTCCACAAGAAGCATGTTATTTTTTCCGGATATTTAAAGCAAGTAGTCAAAAGTGACAATTTTCTTCTAAAATTTGGTAAGATGGCTCAAAAAACGGAAATACTATATATTCGGATAGAAGAATAACACCAGGTCTCAGAATACTTCGATGGTGGGAGTAAAAACGTTTCTGTGAGAGTTTAATGGGTTTTATGAAACAGCATAAATGGCTTTTTGGGTGTACAAAATGCCGGGAAACAAGCTGGGAAAGCTGCTTTTCCGTTTTAATCGCAACAATGCTTTAGCCATGCGGCGGCTTCGCCGCATGCTGCGCTCGTCCGGATTCGAGAACAGCGTTCTCGAGGAATCGACTCTTGAAATCCGCAGGATAGACCTCAATCCGATGAAAACCGCGCTGCACGTCGCCTCCCTCGCGTCCTTCGCGTTCGAGATGGACGTCTGCTACAGGAAGATGACAACAAAGGAAGGCGTGCCCGGATTTGCCATCGAGTTGCGCTGAATAACCCAGAATTTGCCAGCTATTCCTTGATTTCCTCCCAACCGCTGGCGTCATACAGTTTCTTCAATTCGATGTTTCTGATTGGCCAAAAGCCTTGGAGCACTTCGAGGGCAATCGCGGTCTCGTGCCTGACTTCATCCAGTTCGAAAATCTTGTCTTCCTCTTCAAGGCGCGCGTATCCTTCTTTGAGGTCGTTGAAGGAGGTCCAAATGAACATGTCCTCGCCTCCGCTCATTTCGTAGACCACGGAGTAAGTGTTGCATGGCTGCTCCTGGCTCTCACGCATCAACAGCCTGCGCATTTCCTTGCACCGTTCCTCGTACCCTTTAGCGTACGTGAACGTGGTGAAAACGACGAGGTGGATGGGCATGGGCGGCTTCTGCATGACGGCCGTGAAGCGCTTCACGAGGCCGGTTTTCAGGAGCGTGCTGAAATGGTATCTGACTGCGGCGAGCGTCACCCCAAGCTCTTTTGCGAGCTCGTTGAACGGCGTCCGGGCATTCTTATTCAAGGCGACGAGGAGCTTTTTTTGGATTTCGGGGAGGTCCAGGCTTCCAATCAAGTCGTCCCGCAATGGGAAGAATCCGACTCGCTCAAAAACCACGGGAGAGCTCTTCCACCAAACCAAGTAGTCCTTCAAGCTGCTCCTCATCGCGTATTCCCAACGGATGTATTGCAACTGGGTCTTCGCAACCGCGCCAATCAGCAAGTCGAATTCGCCTTTCGTAATCGCCACAAACTGGACGGTAGGCTCGTGCTTAACAAATTCCTTCAGGAGCGCCCGGTCAACCGGCTTCCTCAGCTTCGCCTTAATCAGGTAAGACGAAAGCCCAAGCTTCTGCATGTCGAGCTCAAGCGTGTACTTGAGGCCGAACTCCTCTTCCATGAAACACAGCCTCGAAAAAACGACTGAACGCGACTTCCCAAGATTCCGGGCAAGCCGGTTCACGGGAATGCGCGCATCAGAGCTCAGCTCCTGCAGAATCCGCCTTGAAACCCGGCCAAGCTCAACCATGCATCAATTTTGAATCACTTTGTTATATTGTTTTTGGGATTTTAAGACAAAAATGATTGGAATTAGGTAAACAAATGAGATTTTATCGCAAAAAATAGCACCAATAAATATTGAAATTCCTGAATAGTTTTCGGGTGGTTTGATGGATATAACGAAAATGGTGGCGTACCAAAACTGGGTTTAAGGTGGTAGGATGCGCACAAACACCTTAGAAAAACTGCATTTCAGGTTTAATCGCTGCAATGCTTTAGCCATGCGGCGGCTTCGCCGCATGCTGCGCTCGTCCGGATTCGAAAACCGCGTCCTCGAGGAAACAATCATTGAAGTCCGAAAAAGGCAGAAAAACCCGATGGACACCGCCCTGCGTGTCGCCTCGCTCGCGTCCTTCGCGTTCGAGATGGACGTCTGCTACAGGAAAATGGTAACGAAGGAAGGTGTATCCGGCTTTGCCGTCGAGTTGCGCTGAATAACCCAGAATTTGCCAGCTATTCCTTGGTTTCTTCCCAGCTCGTTGCGTCATAGCAGGGGCCCGGGTCCGCGTTCCTCGCAGGCCAGATTCCCTTCAAGACTTCAACCACTATTCCGCTCTTGTTGGAAATGAATTCCGGGCCGACGTACGCTGCATCGATTTTTCT
>JBAZLI010000104.1 GCA_041650355.1 Candidatus Micrarchaeia archaeon
TCCAGAATCAACCATGCCCTTTCCCTGGTGCTCGTGTTCGCGTCTTTGGTTTCCCTCCTCGCACTGTTCCTGATTCTTTCAAGGAAAAAAGCCGTGATTCCGGCGCTTCCGGTAATCGCTTTCTTCAGCATCCTCTTCACTGCAATCGCGTTCCTGCTGGGCCTGGCGTGATAGCACCAGCATAATCGGCAGAATAGTGCCCGCAGGAATGCCAGAAATACAGCATCTATTTCTTCCTGACCCTGAAATCCAGCACGACCTGCACCAGCGAAGGCGAAAACGGCCTCACAACCCGCGCCCCCACAACCTCGGCCTTTTCCCTGCCCAGCTTCGAAAACAGCTTCCTCTTCGCGGCCTCAATGGGGTTTTTCATGTCCGCGAAGCAGTAGAAGTGCACAATCGCGCCGTCCTTCGCCCCCATATATGCGGCATCCAAAAATTCCTCGGCATCCTTCGGGAGCGGCATGAGCACCCTGTCCGCGAAATTTTCATAATCCCGGGGAACGATTTCCCCCACGCCCCCCTCCACGGCGATGATGTTCTTCATTTTGTTGAGCGCAATATTCTTCCTCATGTACGCGGCCGCAACCGGATTCAGCTCTATCGCAACAATTCTGCACTTCTTCTTCGTTTTCGCAATAACTAATGGGAACGGCCCCACGCCCGCGAAAAGCGCGAGCACACTTTCCCCGTCCTCCACCAGCCCCGCAATCCTCTTCCGCTCGAAACTTAATCTCGGGGAAAAATAAACTTTCGAAACATCAAGCATCATTCTCGCTTCGCTTTCCCTGTGCACGGTCTCGGTCCTGTTCTCCCCTCCAATTACCTTCATTTTCCTTACCCTGTACTCGCCCTCCATGGGCCCCTCCTTCTTCACCACCACGCGCACGTTCCGCTGCACATCCATGACCGCCTGCGCGATTTCTTTCTCCTTGGCCGCAATGTTTTCCGGTATCTCCACAATCGCTATGTCCCCTATCACGTCGAATGAGCGCACAACCTCCTTGCGCTCCTCCTCGCTCAGCACGCCCACAAGCGCTTCACTCAGGCTCTTTGGCTTTTTGCTCCTGCGTTCAGAATCCAGTTCCACTGCGCCATCAGTTCCCTTCCTCACCGGTATCCAGACCTTCCCTTCCTTCTGCATCACCGGAAAATCAGCGTCCAAGAGCCCCTTCCCCTTCAGCTCCTCCATCCTCTTCTGCGCCGCCTTCCTCTCCACAGCCAAATAATACGCCACGCCGCCACCTACTCAAGCACTATGGCCGGCTTCCCGGGCATCGCGTTCTTCGCTTTCTGGTGGCTGCTGTTTTGCTCATTAACCACTTCAACCGCAATCCCGAGGGTTTTTTCCATGAACTGTTTTCCTTCAGAAAGAATGGCCGCCTCGTCTTCGCGTTCCATTATCTCCGGAAGCGCGAAAATGTTCTTGCCAATGTGCTTCAGGAACACAGCCACCTCGGCGCCGTGCTTCTTTATGTTCGGGGAATTCATGCATTTTTTTATCGCCTTCTCAAAGCTGCGCTCCTCGCGCGCAATTTTGTAAGCCGACCGCTTCCAGTCCTTCGCGATTATAATGGTCGCTTTCCTTGCCTTCAAATTAGCCAGTTTGGAAATTTTCTCCACGTCCTCAATGACGCTGGAGAGCAATTCCTCCTGCATCTCGAGCTTTCCATCCGCGAGTTTCTCTTCGTAAGCAGGCAGTCTCTCCTCCACAACAAAACTCCTGTTCCCAATCCTGTGCCAGAGCTCCTCGGCAACATGGGGCGCGAAAGGCGCGACCGCCCTGCTCCACCCGTCAAAGAACTCCTTCATCCTGGGCGTGGAGCACCTTCTCAGGTACCAGGAAAGGTCGGCGCTCGTTTCGTAAACCAGCTCCTTCACCAGTTCCCTGTACTGGAAATTCTCGAACTTCGAGTCCAGGCTCTCCAGCCTCCTGTTCAGCCTGCCCAGGAGCCAGAAATCGATTCTCTCCTCGGCCGGATGCTCCGCGTGCTCCGCAAGCCCGAATATCATCCTGAGCCTGGAGTCCACGCCCTGCGCCACGGTCCTGCTGAAATCAGAATCAACGCTCAAATCCGCGCCGCCAAGTATCCCTAGCCTCACCACGTCAGCCCCGTACTCCGCGACCGCGTTCCTGAGCGGGAGAATGTTGCCCATGCTCTTGCTCATCTTCTTTCCGTCCATGAGCACGAACCCGTTCGCGACTATCTGCTTCGGCCAGTGCTTCTTCCCGAATATGGTCGCATGGTTGAATATGAAGAAAGGCAGATGGTTCCGTATGAGGTCTGCGCCGCTGTGCCTCGAGTCCACAGGATACCAGTAAAGGAAGCTCGCCCTCATCTCCTTCATCCTCGGGCTTCCGGTTCCCTTCCCCAAAAACACGTAATCGAAAAACTTTCCGTCCATCTCCTCGGCGCCCACTTTCCTGAGCATGTGCGCAATCGTGTAGAACGCCATGTATATGGTGGAATCCGAGAGCGACTCGATTATCTGCCCCTTCGCGAACGGGAACTCTGTTCCGAGCCCCCGCGCACGCACGCACGCTTTTTCCCTGAGCCAGTCTATCACGTAAAGGTAATCATCCCTGGTCCGTTCGGGCATCAGTCTCATCTGCGCAAGGCACTCCTTCGCCTTCGCCTTCCATTCCTGGTCTCCGTAGTCTATGAACCATTGGTTGGCCACAATCTTGACCATTATTTCCGCGCCGCAGCGGCAGTGCACGTGCTTTCCATCCACCTTGTCTATCTGCCTGAACGCGACT
>JBAZLI010000105.1 GCA_041650355.1 Candidatus Micrarchaeia archaeon
ATAATCTTGCAAAGCTAAGACCCGAAAAGAATTGATACATGGCATGAATGTTCCTACTAACATAAAGCACATCCTCGACCGGATTGAGAATAGTGAAAGTGAGTGGAAGGCCCTGTATATGGCCGTTTGGGATTATTCCTATAAAATTAAAGAAAAAATTAAACAGAAAGAAATAAAATCGGCGCAATCAGACTACTTAGCAGGGGCCACTGTTAATTTACCATCCACTATTACTGGCACCGCTTATACTTCCTCGCTAGTTAGCGTGGTTGATTTTCGAGGTACAGCGGCCAGCATAACAAATGTTGTGGCTAAATCCCAAGAACAGGAGTCGCTTAAATCAGTGATAGAGCTTGAATTACCCGCGTCAAAAAGGGGTTCCAATTTATGGGAACTTGAGGAGCTTCATTCAATTCTCACTTCTCGAGATGGCCAATTTACTGTTGGTCACCTACAGACGCTCTTTTCGCTCCTTGAGGAGCGGGACTGAAGAATTGGAATTTGATTTAAATCCTCCTTAAAGGGGCTGAACGCTAAGAATGCGGCAAGTAGCCCCACCGCAAATATTGCCTTGTCCTTTATTATTTGTCCGTCATTCATGCTCTTTTAGCAGACTGTACCACTTTTAAAATGGTTTGACCACCGAGGTGGTCTGGGATGTCGAGATGCTCGTATTAAGTGGAGGGCTGTCCGGGGCATGGGTTGACGCGGGGAATGCGTATGGTACACTGGGGGCAGCACGCCCGAATGGCTATATGACTGTCAGGAACTGGTGATAGCGAGAGTGCCGGCCAGCGCGGCACAATCCGTCGGCCCACGAAGTATTTTTCGGCCGTTGAGCGGACATATCTGAGGTGCTCGATCGAGGTACCACGCGATAGCGTGAGCAGTACGCCGCCCGGCAGACAGTCAGGGCGGCTTTTTGTTGTTCTTGCCCCGCCCCATCGTTCGTGTCCTTCTATTCCACCTTTCGCGCGAAAGGTTCCGAGAGTTGACATACCACTTCGATACGTGCTACTCTCTTTCCAGAGAAATCGAAGGATTTCGTTTCATCAACCACCACCACAAAGGAGCGGTAGTTATGAAGAAGAAGTTGGCTGCGGTGTTCCTTGCCGGACTCCTTGTTGGAGCCCTAGGTATGTTGATTGCGGTGGATGCCATACAGACGGCCGAGAAAGCGACGCAAGCGGAGCAAGCGGATATGACCAGGTATCTGGTCATGACCCAGGGACAGCCCGTTCCCTTCGACCTCCTCGGTCCGGGTACCTATCGGTGCGACGGGTTCGTGGACAAATATACGGTCATACTCGTCCAAATCGTGCCGACTGCCGATATTCCCCGTCTCGTCTGTGATGTTCCAAAAGGGCTCATCAGGAAGGATGGGATGCTCGTGAAGTATGAACCGGAGCGCGCTGACTGGTATTGAGCAGTATCACTCATGATCGAAGCGGCCCGACGCAGGTTGGGCCGCTTTTTTTGTTTATCCTGAGCGAAGCCATCCCCCCAAACATTCTCATGTTCTTAAGAACATGAGAATGTTTGGAAATGGGAGGCGGACGGGCCTGCCCTCCCACCCATGTATAGGTGGGAGAGCCTGCCCTGAGCGTAGTCGAAGGGCTGTTTTACTTGACGTGGGGCGAGCCGAGTTGTAATTTACGGGGGCAGCCACAGCGCTGCGCACATTAAAACGCCGCCACGCGCGGCTCAAAAACAAGCGGAGGTTGGCATGGCGAACGATCGAATTCCCGAGCGCAATCGTGCGCACCCATTGAACGCGGGCCTACGCCCCCGGAAATTTGAGAACTGGAAAAAATGGAAGGAACGGTGGGATGAGGAGTGCTCTCGGAAGGACCCGTTAGTAGACGTGCTCGTCGGCCTTCTCCATTGCATCCCCAGCGTACCCGCCCAACAGAACGAGAGCGTTCCCTTCCTTTTGGAGATCGCCGACGGGCATTGGTCGGCGTCCAATTTTTCGCAAGAAGAGGGCGTCTGGGCGGGCCTTTGTGGTGAATTCCGACAGCGCATTGCCGAGAAGGCGTGGGCGGTCCTCTGCGACTCCTACTTCAAAGGTCGTGACGGGACGGGAGAACGGTACCTGGAGCGAGACGCCGTAGATAACGAGGCCACCTTTCGTAAACTTCTTTGGTTCTTCTCCTGGAGTGGAGGGAATTGTCCATTCAGTTCCCAGGATTCCACGAAAGGCTCTCGGGCGGATGTTGCCCGAAAGTTCATCGAGCGATTTGTTGCGGAGGCATGGAGCCGGGGAAACATGGACCTGTCGGGCGGAGACGATAAATACAACGCGAGCACGCGCCTGTGCTTTGATGCTCGTCCTTGTCTTGTCGAGATGCTGGTGCAAATAAACAGCACCCGCACGCTGATCGAGTTTTTCGACAGAGGTATAGATGAGCAGAGTATGAAAGCACTCAAGAGGAACGCCCTCCTTCCGCGTGTATCCTCTCTGACGGAACCTCCACATTCGGTCGCGGAGGCGTACTTCAACAGTCGACACTTCGCGTACCGGGAGCCGACCGAAACCTTCATCCTGCTTACCGAGCTACAAGCGGAGCGAGAGCACCATGAAGCCACAGCACGCGCCCGGCGGGCAGTAGAGCGCGGCGAGCGCCTGGCGGAAGAGATCAGGGATGCGGAACAAAAAGTCGTCGAGGCGCAGCAGAGGGTCGCCGAGCTCGTGAAACAGCGGAGCGGAAAA
>JBAZLI010000106.1 GCA_041650355.1 Candidatus Micrarchaeia archaeon
CAGGATTAGGGTGGACGGGGCGGCTGATGAACGGACGGTGCAGGAAATTTATTCCGAATTAAAGGGGAGATTCCCTAATTATTTCGGGCCCCAGAGGTTCGGGGGCGCGAGGGGGAACACGCACCTCATAGGCCAGAGGCTCATCCAGAGCGATTTGCGCGGAGCTGTTGAATCCTACCTGTATGAATTTGAGGGGGAAACGAACCAGGAGGCTGTGGAGGCGAGGAAAACGCTTGCTGAGGAGAAGGATTACAAAAAAGCGATTGCGTACTTTCCGAAGCATCTGAGGCTGGAGAGATTATTGCTCGTAGGGCTAGCCGAGAATCCGAGGGATTATGCGCACGCGTTGAGGAAACTGCCCAGGCAGATGCTGCTCATGTTCGTGCACGCGTTCCAGTCGCACCTTTTCAACCTCGCGCTTTCCGAGCGTCTTGCCGAGGGGGAATTGAAGCTGGAGAAAGGAGAGTATTTCTGCGGCGAGAAATCCGGGTTTCCGGATTTGGAGAGAAGGATGGAAACACGGAACGCACGGCAGGAAACCAGCGAATGGCTGGCAGGGAAGATAATCGGGTACGAGAGTGAAACGAACGAGAGGGAAGAGGAGCTGCTGGAGAGATTCAATATGCGGAAGCAGGATTTCAGGATGAAGGCGCTTCCGGAAATAAACACCAGGGGGACGTTCAGGACTTTATTTGCGCCGATGAAGGATTTTGAATACAAGGACGGATGGTTCTCATTTTCCCTGCCTGCGGGAAGTTATGCGACTTCTGCGCTCAGGGAATTTATTAAGGATTTGTGGTGATAGGAAAGCGGATGCATTTGCGGTGAGGTCTTTTCATGCAGGAAGAGGGAATGAAATTTGAAACGGATAAATTGTTCTACAACCCCCAAATGAGGCTGTGCAGGAGCTTCGGCTCGCTTTCAGTGGGTGCGATAGGGGATAAGCTGAGGGTGCTGGACGGGTTCGCAGCCTCAGGAATAAGAGGGTTAAGATATGCGAAGGAGAACGCTAATGTAACCATGGTTACATTGCTGGACATCTGGAAGATTGCGCCAGCGATTATCGAGAAGAACGCGAAAGCCAGCAAGATAAGGAATTTTGAGGCGCACAACGCGGATTTCAACGAATATGTAATAAAGAACGAATCCGATTTCATTGAAATAGACCCGTTCGGCTCCCCGGTCCATTTCCTGAACAACGCGTTTTACTCGTTCAGGAAGATGAAAAAGGGATATATTTCAATCACCGCTACAGATGTGGCTGTCTTGTGCGGGGAAAACACGAAAGCGTGCATGAAGAAATACGGGGCGAAAAACCTGAGGAACGAGTTCACGCACGAAGTCGGAGCGCGGGTCCTGCTCAAGAAAATAGGGGATTTCGCGTCCCAGTTCGATTTCGGGATTGAAGTGCTTTACACTCTTTCGGACAGGCATTACATAAAAACGCTGATTAGGATTACGCGCTCTGCGGAAAAGGCCTCAGAGATACCGCGCACGCTGGGATATGCTTCATACTGCTATCATTGCGGATACAGGGAAATCGGCAAATTCCCGAACCGAATATGCAAAAACTGCAAAAAAGACATGGATTACGCAGGGCCTTTGTGGCTCGGGGAGCTTCAGGACAAAAAGTTCCTTGGAAAAATGAAAACCCTGAGCAAGAAGCGGGATTACGCGGACAAGGAGGAAATAGGGAAAATGCTGGGGCTTATGATTGGAGAGGCAGGGATGCCTGCCTTCTATTACAGCATACATGAGATATGCAAAAGGGAAAAACTGCCCTATGCGCCGAAAACCGAGGATATAATCGAGGGGCTTGAGAAAAAAGGATACGTGGTTGCGAAAACGCATTTTTACGACCGGTGCATAAAGACTGATGCGGGAATAAAAGAATTGACGAAATTGATGAAGCAGGAGACGAAATAGCTAGTTTTTCTTTTGGGGTGAAGACCTCAGCCCTTTTCTTTTTCTAAAAGAAAAGGGATATGGTTGGGCCCGCTGAGATTTGAACTCAGGACCTTTCGATTTCTAAATTTTTCAGGATTTATCAGTCGAACGCTCTAGCCTGGCTGAGCTACGGGCCCGAAGAATACGAGCACTAAAATCTAGTTGCGAATGATTTTAAATTCTATTCAAGCGAACGCGAGGCGAGAATGGAAGGCATCGCTCGGAATAGTTTTCTTTTTGGGGGTGAAACCCTCAGCCCCTTTTTCTTTTGGGCTATAACAGGACGATGCTAAAAGAAAAAGGGGATATGGGAGCTACGGGCCCGGAAACGAAATTGTTCTACCTCGTTGCGAAATAGGAGGCCACGAGAATGACCGCGACAACCGAAAGATAGAAAAGCACTTCGTCAGGCATAGTTTTTTATTAGCCCTACAATTTAAATTCCTTATGAAACTCGCGATAGTGGCGGACATGCACCTGGGATACTCGCGGTTCGAGGAGGACGCGCTCAGGCAGGCCGAAAGCGCGCTTTCCGGAGCCGAGGGCAAGGCTGACGCCATTATAGTCGCAGGGGACGTTTTCGACACGAAGATACCGAAGCTGGAGACGCTCAAGCGCGCGGCGGACATGTTTTCCGGGAGAAAAAAGCCCATATTCATAATACACGGG
>JBAZLI010000107.1 GCA_041650355.1 Candidatus Micrarchaeia archaeon
TTCTATTCCTGAACGGGGAAAGGGCGGAAATAGAACTTGGCGAAATCACGGAAGAGAAGCTCCGCGCCCCTGTTTTTGGCGCGGGAAAGTCCAAAAACTTCTTCTGGGCGGCGGTGAAGGACAAGGATTGGAACTTCTCCGTTCTCATAAGCGTGAATGGAAAGGAAAAATTCTCCTACACGCGGTTCCCGCTGAACGAGCTGAAGGGCAGAACGCTTCTCTAAGGATGCACCCCCGACCGCTTTTTTAGTCCCGTATTTAGTCCCACATAAAGCGGACGCTTCGCAAACCTAGGCGCATAGTCCCACGCTATGGATGCACCCTCGTCCTGTCCCTTGGAAACAGCATGCATTCTCGGATATTTTCCCGGTTCGTAACCTTCATCGTCAATCTCTCCAGCCCGATGCTCCATCCCGCGTGCGGGGGCGCCCCGACCCTGAACGCATCGATATAGAAATCAAAATTGCGCGGGTTCAGGCCCCTGCTTTCCAGCTGTTTTTCAAGCAGTTCCGGGATATGGATTCTCTGCGCGCCGGAGGCAATCTCCAATCCCTTATACAGCAAATCGAATGCCTTGCACACTTTCTCATCCCCTTCCTTGGGCATGGAGTAGAATGCACGCACGTTCGTAGGCCAGTCGTTTATTATGAACAAATCCTCCTGGAGAATTTCCGCCATCTTTTTCTCCGCCTCCTTGCTGAAGTCCTCGCCCCATTCCATCTTGAAGTTATTCTCGCCCAAAAGGTCCACCAATTCCGTATAACTATGCCTCGGGACCTCTTTCGGAGCCTCGAACTCCGGGTTCAGGAGCGCAAGCTCGTCCTTCATTTTCTCCACATTCTTCAGAATATGCAGGGAAACGTCCGAAAGCACATCCATCGCGTCCTTGTCGTCCGCGAAGCCCATCTCTATGTCCATTTGGATTACTTCGTTCAAATGGGTGGTCGTATGGTGCTTCTCCGCCCGGAAAACCGGGGCTGTGATGAATACCTTGTCCAATCCGCCAACCACCGCCATCTGCTTGTACAATTGCGGCGACTGGGCGAGGAACACCTTCTGCTCGAAATATTCCACCGCAAACACTTCCGTCCCTCCTTCGGTGGCCGCAGCCACAATGGAAGTGGGATGTATCTCCATGAACCCGTTGTGCACGCACCTCTCCCTGAAGCTGCGCGCAATCTCGGATTTTATGTTGAATATTGCGTTAACATCCTTCTTCCTCAAATCCAAATAACGGTAGTTCAGCCGGATATCCAGTTCGCTGGGGACCATTCCAGTAGGGTCCACCGGCAGTTTCCTTTCAACTTTTGAGAGAACATCGACTTTTGAGGGGGAAATCTCCATCCCGTCCGGAGCAATCTTGTTTTCCTTCACAATCCCGGTGACGCTGATCACGTCCTCCTTGTTCCTCTTCATCCCCTCCATTACCTCGTCCGGCACCGCACCCTTCTTCGCGGTCACCTGCACGATTCCGGTGCGGTCCCTCAGCTGTATGAAGATGAGCTTGCCGAGGTCCCTTATCTCGTGCACCCATCCGGCCACCTGCACCTCCTTGCCGGAGTTCTTCTTCGCCTCTTTTATGTAATGAGTTCTCAGCATGTCCACACCAGTTTTGAAATATGAAATAAAATGAAAAAAATCAATTCATTTTGAAATAGTTATCTCCATCGCGGAAACCTTGCTCTTTGTTCCGTCCTCGGAGGGCAATTCCTCGGTCTTTATGTCGATGTTTGCGACCTTCACGTCCGGGACGAAGCGGTTCCTCACTATTTCCGCAACGTCAACTGCACGGGAGATGAGCTTTCCCCTCGCCTTGATGACCACGGCAGGCGCCCCATTGTTGAACTGCGTCACAACCGCCAGAACGTAGCTCATAACGCCCTTTTTCCCTACGTATATTGTGTTCTCAGGCCTTTCCCCTTCCATAGCTTTCACCTGTTTCCTGCAGTCACAGTGGGATGGCAGCAACCGCGCCCTCCCCTTTCCATTCTTTAGAAGAATACTTTTATATTCGTTAGCACCGGAATAATCCTATGAGCGAGCTTTTCAACGTAAAATACTATATCGACGTCATAATCGCCAGAATCGTCGTTACCATACTTGAATTGCTCGTGCTGTCGCTGGTGCTGGAATTTGCCCCTTATGTAGGCATAGTAGATACCTTATTTATGGCAAGCATCGTGGCAATCCTATATACAAGTGATGTGTCTAACAAGAATAGGGGAATCAAGCCCTCAGCTCAAATTATTGCAGGTCAGACAATCGCCTTCTTCGCCCTCACCGTGGTATTTGCGTATCTAGGGCTTGTTGGCTGGCCTTCAGACATCACCTATTCGGAAGGCAACGGTCCGCTGGTCAATTCCCTGATTTATAGCCTCGTGAATGGCGTGCTCTTTGCTTTCATGTTCTATAATGGCTGCGTATCCCAGTTATTCCGGACTGGGGTTGCTTACAGTATGAAAGGTGCGGTTACTTCCATCAAGCACGGAACTGAAATGCCCGAAGGTGCATCAAGAGAAGCAGTTGGGGGGCTTGCACGATGGTATGGGGTTAAATTCCAGTCGATGGCGCTTGTAGTGATTCTTGTAATTGGCTTTTTGCTATTCGGCTTC
>JBAZLI010000108.1 GCA_041650355.1 Candidatus Micrarchaeia archaeon
GGAGAAGCAGCTGGGCGAGAAGAAGGAGTTTGTGAAAATGCTCCTGCCGCGGCTGGAGAAACAGCAGAAGATGGAACCCACGCGGGCCACTGTTTACGAGGGATTCAAGGCTGTGACCAACGTTCTAAGGATGATACTGGATGATTTGGGGCCCGGGGAGGGGTATTACGTGCTGGGCGCAACTTACGGGCAGGTGGGGCCTGAGCTACGAAGGTTTTTTTACAAGCACCATCAGAGAAGGGTGGCAAGGGGGATAGGGGTGAGAATGCTTGCAAACCTGAACACCAGGGGGAATTTGGAGAAGACGACCAGGTTTAAATCGCAGATAAGGTACCTGCCGCAGTATTTTGCCGCGCATTCGCAGATAGGGGTATGGAAGGACAAGACGGCCTTATTCGTGTTTACCGCCAATCCAACCGTGGTTGTGATAGAGAGCGCGGAAGCAGCAGGGAATTTCCTCAGCTATTTCAGGGCGCTGTGGAAAATCGCAAAACCCTAGGCGGCCAATCTAAGATTTATATACTTATTCCGAGAGCTAAATTCATGAGGACGCCGGCAGTTGCAGGAACTTTCTACCCTGCTGAAAAGGAGAAGCTGGAAAGGACGGTTTCCGAGTTTTTGAAAAAGGCTGAGAGCGAGTACACGCCGGTGAGCGCTGTGGGGGGCGTGTGCCCGCACGCAGGGTATGTGTATTCGGGGCAAACCGCGGCCATAACTTTCTTTTCAATAGCAGAGCTGAAAAAAGCCGAAACTATTGTGATATTGGGCCCGAACCACACCGGAAGGGGAAGCTTGATCTCAATTTCGCTCAGGGACTGGGAAACGCCCTTAGGGATTTCGAAATGCGACGTTGAACTCGCGAAGAGGATACAAAAGAATTCCAAATTGATAGATTTTGACGAGAATGCGCATATGTTCGAGCACAGCATAGAGGTCCAGCTCCCTTTCGTGCAGAAGATTAATCCAAATGCGAAAATCGTGTGCATATGCATGATGAGCCAGGATTACGAAAGCGCGCTGGACGTGGGCAATGCGCTCGCGAAAACGCTGAATCCCGGGAAGCACATCGTGATTGCAAGCTCGGATTTTTCCCACTATCTTCCGGCGGAAGAGGCAGGGAGGAAGGACAGCGCGGCGAGGAGCTACATAGAGGCGCTGGACGGGGAGGGGTTCGAGAACGCGCTCGGGAAGCACGGATGGAGCGTGTGCGGCTACGGCCCGATAACCGCGCTCGTGGAATACGCGAAGGCGAAAGGGATTAAAAGGGCGAAAACCCTGAGATACACTGATTCCGGGAAGGCTACGGGGGATTATTCGGCAGTGGTCGGATACGGGAGCATGATATTCCCGAAAGGGAAATGAGGATGATAGTATGATTATGCGCAGGAAGAAGAACCACGTGGACCTGGTTGCGAGGAAGAAGATGCAGTACCTGAAAACTTCGGGCTTCGAGGAAGTGATGCTCGTGCACAACGCGCTTCCGGAAATAGATTTCGAGAAGATAAGCATGCGCACCGAGTTTTTGGGAAAACGGCTCGAGGCTCCCCTGCTCATTGAAGCCATGACGGGGGGGTATGAGAAGGGGGGAATGATAAACAGGAAGCTCGCGCACGCTGCCGAGAACACCGGGGTTGCGCTCGGGCTGGGGAGCCAGCGGGCGATGGTCGAGGAGCCTTCCCTCAGGAAAACATATTACGTGAAGAACATCGCGCCTTCTGTCCCGATAATAGCGAACATAGGTGCTTACCAGCTGAAGGAGTACGCGATTAACAGAATAGAAGGGCTGGTTTCCGCGATAGAGGCTGACGCACTCGCGGTGCACCTGAACCCCTTGCAGGAGATAATACAGCCCGAAGGGGACAATGATTTTACAGGAATACTGAAAGCGATTGAAAAAACGTGCGAGCGGATTTCGGTTCCGGTAATCGCGAAGGAAACCGGGGCAGGGATAAGCACTTCGGTAGCGAAAATGCTCAAGGAAGCAGGAGTGAAGTATGTGGACATAGCGGGCTCTGGGGGAACTTCGTGGAGCACGATAGAGTACGAGCGTGGAGGCGGGGTTCCCGGGTTCTCGGAATGGGGAATCCCTACTGTTCCATCCATAATCGCGAATAGAGGAATCGTGCCGCTGATTGCGAGCGGAGGGGTGAGGAGCGGGATAGATGCGGCAAAGGCGGTTGCGCTCGGGGCCGAGATTGCAGGGGCCGCGCAGCCGTTCCTCGAGGCGTACATGAAAAGGAAGCTGGAGCAGCGCATAGACGTATGGAAGGAACAGCTCAGGGTGGGCATGTTCCTTACCGGCTCCAAGGATGTGCGCGCCCTGCGCAAGGCCAAAATTTACGTCCCCTCCGGAATAATTGAGATGGCAGGAGAAATATAGGTGCTCTTTTGGAAAACGTGAAAAGGCTGTTCGTTCTCCAGCTCAAGGAGAAAGGAATAGGCAGGAAAACGTTCGATTCGTTCAGCGACGCCGAGAAGGCTATGCTTGTGGAGCGGGAGGGGAAATATTTTCTCAATCCTGCGGAGAGGG
>JBAZLI010000109.1 GCA_041650355.1 Candidatus Micrarchaeia archaeon
TGTCGCCCACACTGAGGCTCTTGCCCTGGTTTCAGCGCCGAGGAGCTGGCCTGCCGCGTAAATCACTCCCGCAGCAACTATCATCAGGAATGCGACTATCGGGATGAGGCTCCTTATGCCGCTGCACAGGCTTCCCAATGCAGTGCTCAGAGAAGTAAATCCGCTGCCTGCGAAAGCCGATGATGCCAGCAGGGCAAATGCAAGCACCGAAATCAAAACGCTTAATTTTCTCATTAAATATCACCTGTTTTTTTCTGTTGGTCTAGTCTATATTCAAAAAAAGCATTTTTAAATCTTGTTATGGTTTGTAGGCATTTTTGAGTCTGCCTTTAAAAGCCCGGTGCGAAATCGCAAAATGTCCAAGAACAGGCCGAACGAATCGGTAAGGGTATTGATGGTGGATGAAGAACCTTCGCGCCAGGCAATCGGCACTTCCCTCACCGCCAGGCCGGTCCGCTGGGCCCATACGAGCATTTCCGTGTCCCAGAAAAAATGGTCGCTACTAGTGCGCTGCGCCAAATCCGTGAGGCTCCTCTTCCTGAAGGCCTTGAAGCCGCACTGGTGGTCGTGAACTTTTGAATCAAACAAAAGGCGCACGAGGAAATTGTAAAATCGGCTCAGGAACTCCCTGTCAAGCCTGCGTTCTGTTTTCGAGCCGTCCACCAGCCTTGAGCCTATTGCAATATCCGCGTCCTTAAGTTCTTTCAGCAACCCGCGTATCTGCCCAGGTTCCGCGGACATGTCCACGTCGACGTAAAAAATAGAGGGGAATTTGGAAACCCGCGCTGCCTCCAGGAAAGAGCGCGCCTTGCGCCAGCGTTCGGATTTTGGAGGTTCCAGCAGGACAATGCGCCTGTCTTGCTTCATCGCGTCCCTTGCCTGGAGCGCGGTTTTGTCGCTTGAGCCTCCGTCGCTAATTATTATTTCGTAATCCAGGCCCCTGAGTTCTTTCTTCAGCGCGGCGAGGGCAGGAAGCACGTACCGCTCTCCATTGAATACCGGCACAATCACGGAGATACCGGTGCGGTTTGATTTCATACCAATCAGTTCAAGTGCCTTGACGCATTGCGTTTTAGGTCCTATAAGATTGGAATTGTTTAAAAAATCTCCCCGCAAATAAGGAATGATTCCATGGGAACAACGCATTCGGACAGGACAGGGCTGATTGTGCTGGCCATCACCCTTGTCTGCTCCTTCTTCGTGCATCTTGCATTCATGTCGATGCACCCGATGTACCTGGACGAAGCGCTGTACGCCAAGATGGTGATGGAGCAGCAGGAGCACTTAACCATGGTGCCGACATACCTTGGATACGATGTAGGGTGGAAACCACCGCTATTCTACTGGGTCTTTTCCTTCCTGACCAGGATTACGTCGGCCCTGGCCAGCAACGTGGATTTCATATACAAATTCCCGAACATCATGCTGGGCATGGTGAACATAGCGCTCACGTACTGGATATTAAGGAGGAGGCTGGATGCTGAGCTTGCGTGCATGGCCATACCGCTGTACGCATTCTGCGCCTTATTCATATATACTAATGAAAGGGTGCTTCTGGATCCGCTCACAATGGTGTTCATACTCGGAGGAATCTGCGCGTACACTGCCGAAGCAAGCTATGGTAAGAAGCGCTTCTTGCTCGGTGGGATGATGCTTCTGCTTGCAATTCTCACGAAATCCGTGGTCGGATTGGCGGTGCCTGCGATAGCGATAGCCCATCTATACCAAAACGAGAGAAAGACGCTCCGCAATCCTTGGTTTCTTATATCCTTGCTCGTCATACCTCTTGGATTGGGGGTGCATTACTTCAGCATGAAACCTGACATGGCTAAAGACATCTTCTTCATAGACATCGGGGGCAAGCTTGGCGCGGGCAACGGAATGATGGAAAAGATAGGCGGCTCTTTCGGGGGGGTTTTCACTTTCCTCAACGTGCTGCTGGTTGCCGCGGCCGTGGGTTTCATAAAGTTCTGGAAGGAGGATTACGCGATGAGCGTCTGGCTCGCGCTCGGAGTGTTCACTTTCATAGGCGGTTCTGGAATGCCGTGGTATTCCTATGTCATCGTGCCTGCGGTGGTGCTCTTCGCAGCAAAATCCATGCAGAGCGACTCGAATGGAAAGATGAGGCGGGATGCATTCTTCGTATTCCTGATTCTATTTGTGATTGCAATAAACCTCCTGATATTGTGCGTATGGTATTTCGGAACGCAGGGCGGGCTGAACGAAGCCAAGCTAGTGGGGGAATTCATCGCCGGGAAGCCGGATGTGATGATAGTAGGCACTTACGGCGACGCGAGCATAGTGACCGCCTACAAGCTGACCGAGGAGAACGTTGTTGGAAGGGCGGGGGATTTCGGCTGGGTTGTGATTCCGGCTGTGATGATGAATGAAACGAACATGTCGGATTTCGTGGAAAATTACACCACTTCCAAGTACACCGTGAACGAGGTGAATTTCGCGCGGCTTTTCTGGACGAGCGAGATATTCAGGAAGAAAACCGGGATAGAAGAATTCGGCT
>JBAZLI010000110.1 GCA_041650355.1 Candidatus Micrarchaeia archaeon
CCGATTAGGTAGTTGGTGGGGTAACGGCCCACCAAGCCGATAATCGGTGGGGGCAATGGGAGTTGGAGCCCCCAGATGGGCACTGAGACAAGGGCCCAAGTCCTACGGGATGCAGCAGGGACGAATCCTTCGCAATGCGCGAAAGCGTGACGAGGGGACTCCGAGTGGTGGACCACGCGTTCACCTTTTCGCCAGAATAAATACCTGGCGGAATAAGGGCCGGGCAATATCGGTGCCAGCCGCCGCGGTAACACCGAAGGCTCGAGTGGTATCCACGAATATTGGGCTTAAAGAGTCCGTAGCTGGCTTGTTAAGTTCTCTGTGAAATCTTCCGGCTCAACCGGAAGGCGTGCAGGGGGTACTGACAGGCATGGGAGTGGGGGAAGTCAGGAGTACTCACGGGGTAGAGGTAAAATTCTGTAATCCTGTGAGGACTACCAGTGGCGAAGGCGCCTGACTAAAACATGTCCGACAGTGAGGGACGAAGGCTAGGAGAACGAATCGGATTAGATATGGATCAGGGGAACGCTATTAAACGACAACGGCGAAAAAAACGCATATGGGATTAGTGCCCCGGGTGAAGAAAAAGCAGAAAGCGCGTCTTCCGACAAGGATTACGCCGGAGTTGTGCAGACTTCTGGGACTACTGCATGGCGATGGCAACATGTCGTATGGGAGAGTGCTTTTCACCGACCGGGAACGGCAGCACCATAAAGTTATCCACAAGCTTTTCCGCAAGGTCTTTGGAATACGGCTTAACCTATTCCATGACAAGAGGCGGAATTCGTATTACAGCCATACAAAAAACAAGGCTGTCTACGATTACCTGGTTGATGAGCTTCGCATGCCAAGGGGCGCTGTTCGCAGCCAGCTGTCAATACCGTCATTTCTGCCAAGGCTCGAAATGAGTTTGCAGGCAGAGTACGTTGGCGGTTTGCTGGACGCTGAAGGCTGCGTTAAAAGTCGCCAAGCCGAAATAAACTTCTCGACAACGTCGAAAGGCGTTTATATTTTCTTCAAGAAGTTTTTGGCTCGGGCGAAAATCGAGTACAGCACCTACGAACGCGCGAGGTACAAAAATCCCGAGTACGAGATATACATTTATGGGAAAGAACGGCTTCGGAGCTTCTCCGAACTCGTCAGGTTTAATCATCCGTTGAAAAGAAAGCGTTTAGCGAAATTCCTCTGACCCACTGAAAACCCGAGTAGCCCTAGCAGTAAATTATGCAGACTGTGGTGTTGCAGTGGCTTTGGGCCGCTGCAGTGCCGTAGCGTAAGTGTTAAGTCTGCCGCCTGGGGAGTACGGCCGCAAGGTTGAAACTTAAAGGAATTGGCGGGGGAGCACCACAAGGGGTGGATGCTGCGGTTCAATTGGATTCAACGCCGGGAACATTACCGGGAGCGACGGCAGCGTGAAGGCCAGACTAAAGATCTTGCCCGACAAGCCGAGAGGTGGTGCATGGCCATCGTCAGCTCGTGGTGTGAACTGTCCGGTTAAGTCCGGCAAGCCGCATCGGCGCGTTTATTTTAACCCGCCCTGCGAAACAGTTGCGAAAAGATGAAGGTGGAAAAATGAAGGTCAACCTGTCCCCCAAACTCGCGTACTTCGCGGGCCTCTGGAAGGCCCGCAGGACGCCCGAGGGGGTGGGGATAGAAGGCGACCTCGAGGCGCAGGAAATCTTCGCCTCGGAAGCGGTGAACACGCTTCAGATTCCGCCGGAAAAAATGCAACTTAAGGGAAGAAAGGCGTACTTTTACCATTCAGCGTACAGGAAATTCCTCGAGGGGCTCGCCGAAAACGAGCTCGAGGTCTTCCGCTGGAGGAACGAGTACGCGAAAAGCTTCCTCGCGGGATTTTTCGACGGCTGCGGAGGAGTGGACAACGTCAAGGGAACCGTTTATTTCGCGAAAGCGGACTCGGCGGACCAGCAGATGCTGGAACGCCTGGGCTTTCAGACGAAAAAATTCGGGCGCACCCTTTACATTACAGCGAAAAGCGTCCCAGCCTTCGCGGCATTCGTTCGCGAAAACCTGAAGAGAAACGAATTGAAGTCGCGCTTATCAGCGCTTATGCGGCCCGGAAACGAGCGAGACCCTCGGTGACAGTTGCGATCACCAAATCCGTTTGGTGAGCACTCTGTCGCGACCGCGATCGTTAAGATCGAGGAAGGAGGGGGCGACGGTAGGTCAGTATACACCTGGTGCGAAGAATCCGCTAAGGACTGGAAATCACACTTCCAGTTCGCACCATGGTGGCTCAAGCCCTGAATCTCCCGGGCTACACGTGGCATACAAAGCGCAGGACAATGGGTTGCCACTCCGAAAGGAGGAGCTAATCCCCCAAACCTGCGCCAAGTTCGGATTGAGGGCTGAAACTCGCCCTCATGAAGCTGGAATCCCTAGTAATCGCTTGTCAACATCGAGCGGTGAATACGTCCCCGCTCCTTGCACACACCGCCCGTCAAGTCACCCAAGCGAGGTTTTGGTGAGGCTGCGCTACTTTGGCGCATTC
>JBAZLI010000111.1 GCA_041650355.1 Candidatus Micrarchaeia archaeon
CCGATGAGCGTGATGACAGGAAGTTTGTTGGGCAAAATTTGATCTATGGGTATCAGTTCGCTTGCCGACATAGAGTACCACCTATTAAGACTATGATGAGAATCTAATTATAGAGCGGACATCCATTGATGCCTGCATATGTAATGTACGGAAAAATAAGGCTATCCGGCAAGAATTTCGCGGGAAAGAGCGCCCAGGCAGCGTGCATCCGGCTCGGGGCCCCGCGACTGCAGGGCGCAGGCCGCACCTTCTGTCCCAAGCCGAAGGCAGCGATCGAGCGGCAGCCCTGCGAGTCTGCCTGACAGAAAGGCGCCCGCGAAGGCATCGCCGGCGCCGAGTTCGTCCACCACCGCACACTGCGGCGCGTCCACGTGAATGCGCTGTCCCTCCGCACAACAGTCGACGCCGGCTCTGTCCGCCTTGATAAGCCACACGATTTCGGGGCGGCAATCCGCAAGCTCCATGCTAAGGGCCTCAAATTCTCCTTTATTGCAGAAGACGAAATCCGCATAGCGCCGAATGAGTCTTTTGAGGGTATCTCTGTTGCGCCTCGCAGCTTCCGACGAGACCACATCGAGGGATACCATCTTTTTCATGTCGCGGGCGCGCTGAAAAAGCGATTCAAGGTTTCGGGGACTGTCTGCGAGCAATCCTTCAGCGTGAATCAGTTCAACCTTCCCCACATCGAATCCGCCAAAACCCATGTCGCGCACGCGGCGGGCCGCGGAAGGAGAGGCGAAAACGATGCGCCCGGCGGAAGCATCCGCTCCTGCGCCCTGCCCCGCCATGGGGCTCACCGTACAAAAAATCCCGGTGCCCTCGCGCCCGCCGGAAGTGTCGAGAAGGGCCTCGACCCCTGCAGACTTAAGGCCGGCGCGGACGACATCGCCGCACGCGTCGGCAGCGACAGATCCGGCAAACGAAGCCTTTGTGCCTACGAGAGAGGCCGCGCGCACCGCATTGAGCGCAGCCCCGCCGGCCGCGTAAAAAATCCTGCCCTGGCCCTGCGCCGCTCTCTCTTCCAGGTATGAGAGAATACTGTGCGCCCGTGCTGCATCGAGGTGCACGGGAGCTCCCGAAGCCAGCCAGGAGAATGCTGTTCTGAACGCGTTCCAGGCCTGAATTTCAAGCTCCACCGAGATGTCGCACATGGCGTGCCCGATGCCGAGGATTTGCGCGCGGGAATACCCTTTTGCTTGACTCATGCATCCACCATATGCTAGTGTGGCTCCGCCGTGCAAGCGGCGAGAGGGGCGCTTGGCTCAGTTGGTCAGAGCGGCTGGTTTACACCCAGTAGGTCGGCGGTTCAAATCCGTCAGCGCCCATAATGAATTACGAGATATTGCATCCTTCCAAAATCACTGGCACCATGAAAGGCAAATGCGGGGCATCATGAGCCCGTTTCCGGATTCTCTATGAGGCACCCGGCAGGCGATGTATATTGAAAGTGGCCAATGACGAAATCCTGGCCGGGAAAATCGAATGAACAAACTGAGAACTTTTTATACCATCGCGAAATACCGAAGCTTTACCAAAGCAGGAGAGTTGCTCGGCCTCACACAACCCGCAGTAAGCCTTCAGATGAAGGCCCTCGAAGAAGAGTACTGTACGAAATTGTTCGAACGAATCGGGAGAGAGGTTTTTCTCACCGATGCAGGCAAGGTACTTTTTGAACATGCAGAAAGAATCCTCACAACGCTGGAGGAGGCCGACCTCGCCATTAAAGAATGCAAAGATCCTTTTAAGGGCAAGGTGAGCTTCGGCGCAAGCATGTTTGCTGGCGCATATATTATTCCCCCGATTCTGGGAAGGTTCAAAGAATATCATCCTGGAATTGTGTTTTCCGTGAAAGTACGGTATGCAAAAGATATTTTCCCCCTGATCCTCGAAAACGAAGTCGATTTTGGCCTTATGGGCGAAGGAGAAAGAAAACCCGACGACACTTCTTTTTTGACAGAAGTCATTTTGAGGGAAGAAATGGTTTTTGTGATGCCCAGGGGCCATAAATTTGCAGAAAAAAAGAGCGTATCCATGCATGACATAGTCCAGGAAAACCTTGTATTGCCAGAGAGATTCTCAGCCTCGCGCAGATATATCGAGAGCGAATTCCAGCGAAATAACCTGTCAGTCAAGCCATATCTCGAAATAGGAAACATCGAAGTCGTCAAAAAGCTTGTTGAACAGAACTTTGGTTCCAGTATACTCTCGTGGGCCTCCGTGCGCGAAGAAGTAGCCGCCCGGAGAATCTGTGCAGCCAGAATCACAGGAGTCTCATTCGAACGCGATATCCTGCTCGTAAAGAAGAGAGAGAAAACATTTTTCCCCGCCACCACTCTTTTTATTGATTTTTTGCTCGATGAAGTAACCCAAAACAAAGATCAATTTGTATTTACACTATAATTTTATCCCCAAAATGAGGGCTTATCACCTCAAGATGAAACTTTTGCCTCAATGCTCCCGCGAGCTGAGAAGATTTCGGTTCTTCTCCATGATGGACCAGAACGAGC